>NZ_JBQKLN010000002.1:0-213812 GCF_052116205.1 Prevotella sp. Sow4_E9_plate
ATGATATCTTTTTATGTTTGTAACTAATTGGATTTCAACTACAAAGATACAAAAAATATCGGAGATTACCAACTTTTTTAGGCACTATTTCTTATCCCGAACTGAGGTAAAGATACGAAAAATATTCCAGATAACAGCATAAAGCAGAGATTATTTTCGTGAAATATAAACATTTTAAACAGGCCTTACTTTTTAAAGTGGGCTCAATAATATAGTTCCACAAATTGCCTGATACTTACGCACCTTGCCTGTAGCCTGATTTGCTATAATCAGAGGATTAGACAAGGTATAAATCAAAGACGTACATATCATAATACGCAAGAAAACAACTGTATTATCTGGCACTATCTTCAGCCATACTGTCAATATGAATTTGGTTTCAAAAAGGACTGGCAAAGACAGGAAGAAAAGAAGAAAGAATGAGAAACGTGCACTGCGATACATCAACTTGTGCATTTCCTGCATTTCTCCCTGTGCATATGTTTTGGTGATTTGAGGATTGAGTGCCATCTGGAAGTTGCCGACAAACTGCTGAACTGCATTCTGTACCTGAACAGCAATACCACGGGCAGCATTAACAACAGGTCCGAAGAAGACATTCAACAGCATGTTCAAACCTTGTCCGAAGAGCACTGCCGCCAAATTACCAAACATACTCCAACCGGCAAAACCAGTCATTTCCTTAAATAATGCTTTATCCCATACGTGCTTGTATTTGGTTTCTTCAAAATGCTTGTTACAATAATAACTATAGCAAAATCGAATCAATATCTGTATCGCCAAGAGCAGGAAAGCATACAAGACTAACTTATCAAATGAGAATACTAACAGCAGATAGACAATAGCCAACTTTAATACCACCTCCAAAATGGAGATATAAGCAAAAGCCGACATTTTCTCATGAGCGACAATATCGGCATTATAGGGTACACTTATAATCATAAAGACTGCATCTACGATAGTGCACTGCAATACCCAAAAGGCTGCGTCCATTCTATCAGCCGGAATCTGCATTTTATTATATAAGAACCACAAGCCGATGGTTTCTCCCAATAACACGATTACACCTGCTATCAGTGTATGAATCTGAAGTGTAGTACTAAATACAGTCTGCAATCTATTATTATCTCCTTTACCCAAGGCAAAAGTGATGTATCGCTGCGTTGCAGATGACATGGATCCATTAATGAATCCGAACATAGCTACAATACCTCCAACCACATTATATATACCATAATCCTCTACTCCCAATGTATTCAAGACTACTCTGCTCGTAAACAGAGAAACCGCCATCATAAAGAGCATACGGAAGTAAAGAAGCAATGTATTCTTCGCTATTCGTTTGTTGTTACCTGCTATTTGATTTGACATAAATTATTTTCCAAATTCTTTAATTTTCTGTTCTTCTTTTAATGAGTAGACAAGCTGTTGTCCATTCTTCTCGGCTACGATATAGCCATCCAAGCCTTGAACTACCAACTTGCTTTTATCGGCTGCATGAACCACGCAGTTCTTACTTTCATACTATCGAATGTCCTTGCCTACGCTGCGACAATATAGCCATAGCCTGTCTTTGGGTGGCTTGGCTTAATACCGATGGCAACGATAGCGTTCTTATCGGAAGTATAGCTCAATGCCTTGCTGAGCACTCGCTGATACTCCGAGGTATTAATGATGAGGGTGACAGGCCAGTTTGGCTTCAATCTTTCTACTGTCAATTGAATGAGGGAACGGCCGACTCCCATCACATCAATGAACTGCTTTGGGTAATCGGGGGTTGACATTGGCCAGAAGCGGCTGCCTACGCCGCCGGCCATGATTATAATATGTATCATTAATCTTGTTCTTTAAATAATAAAGATTTCGAAAACCTACCCGTCCTTCCTTAACCTTAAGGAAGGCTCCACTTTTCTCACCAAGCCTCTCTTCAATGGTCTTTACACCCCCTTCGGTTCCCCCGTTCCCGGTGGACAGAAACCTCAGGAACGAGAGGATGTAGCTGGCTACGCTATAGCCTCCGCCAGAGTTTTGGTATCATCAGCGGAGCCTTTGCCCACAAGGGGCTGCCGATGATTGTTTACGCAATAGAATTGCGAATGTTTGTCGGCTGGCGCATCAATTGTTCTAACTACCCATATTCTTTTTGATATTAGCAATATCTTTTTTGATAGAATCCAATTCTAACTTTATTGGCTTAGGAATTCCTTTTTGCCAATCTACACATCCTTCATAATCTATGCTAAACAGAACATGTTCTACAGAATCTACCAAACTATATACATATTCCGGATTATCAACTAACTTTGCTCCTGTCTCGTCAATCCGTTTGGTTAACTTTTCCACTTTACTATGCATTCTCTTTGACTCTAATGCAGACTGTAACCCTAAAACAAGTCCAAAAACAAACTGAGTTATACTTAACCAAAGATTTCTCTCCATCCAATAGCATATAAAAGACACTGCAAGAGAAAGTACCAATAAACATCCCGGAGTATACTTGCTACAAAAACATCTATAAAAGAAATCTTTCATATATTTCATTGCTTTAAAAGTATATCACCATTACAGCGTCACCACTATATTACAAGTAGTTACACCTATCAGTTTTTTGAAAAAAGTTATTTTGTATCGTTTGTTGGGTTAAGGATTGCTAAGCACACTCCTTCACCTTATCTGTTCTTTCAACATGGTAACGATTTGCCCCACCTGTCTTTAAGAGTTCAATACTCTATTGGGGCTGACTTTGCCCTATCATTCTCTCCAGATATCCATATAGTTCATCTTCCATATTGCTATAGTCGCAATAGGGACTATCGTCGTTAAGCATATCTTCCATACGAGAATCACCCCAGGCTAACTCCAGGTCACCAAAAAGACGATGATGCTTATTGGTCAGCAACAGATGGAAATCCATTGCCTCCTTCGTCTGCCAAGAAATATCTGGATGCTGGCGCAAATGACAGTACAGATGACGCAGTACATCTAAGAATAGAACGACACTTGTCTGAACTCCACCACACCAATATGAATCAAACCACCTTTCATGTTTTCTACATGCCTTACCTAAATGGTCGAACAAACAGAAGATTAAAGAAATGGCTTCCTGATATTGCTTGTTGCGGATATACTCATGTACATTATGAATGAATGGGAACAGACTTCGGGATACTTCCCGCTCTTCTTCACGAACTATTGCTGCATCAAAAGCGACAGAAACTTCAGCTTGATGTTTTGACTCAAACTTATTCCATTTGCAACTACACCATTTCTTGATGCTTTCCATCGCTGGTCGATATTCCTTATAGCCTCGCTCCTTCCACTCTTCCAGGATATCAAAAACCATCTGATTCAAATCATACGGGATGTCCTTGCAGTCATTGCGATACCAATCGTTATAGCATTCGTAGTAGCCATCCACAAACCATTCATTACGGAACCAGAAATGGCAATCCTCCATGTAGTTCATCTCAAAAAGGAGATGAAGATACTTGAGCTGGTCTATATCCAGGTCATCCAGTTTTGATTTCAGGTTTCTGAGATAGAAACGTGATTGAGCAGGTTTTGATTTAGCAGCCTCCACGTTCTCTTTTGCCGTAGCATATCGCTGCTCGATATAGGAACTAAATGACTCGCTTATCTCATCCAGCATCACAAATCCATCCTTGCCTCTGTTTGCTGTATTGACCACTACCCAAACCATACATTTCAAATGATGATATTTGAGCAAGTGACGTTTCCAAAGAACATTTCCCTTGCCACCTGATATGATATCGTGAGCAAGGACTATTTCCTCATCATCTAATATCGATACCATTTCTTCGGGATGGGATACGACATAGGATGATATATAATCTGCCATCTTCTCTTTCGACCAAGACATTGGAATCTTCAAGGCTATATCTTGTCCAATAGCCACAAGATTGTCTTTAGAAAGTATCTGTAAACAAGAAGAATATCTCTTCGTTGTATCGTACGTCGAAGAATGAAATGTAATATAGTAACGGGTAGCCATTTTTTATTATTTTGTTCCTCATTGCAGTATCGCTCTGCACTGGTCGTCACTCGAATGAGGAATATTATTTTTATTCTACTTTTGAGAGGATTACCTCTGGGGAGGTGCCCATCAGGGTTATGGCGGAAATCTTATGACCGCCATTGGCATTTAATGAATGACCACAATGATAGAGGCTATCATCTATGATAAGCCAGCGGTCATGAGACTCATTACGCCATTTTCTAATATCTATATGATTATCGGGGAATAGGCGGTCATGCTCATCCATGAGCCGTTGCATTCCTTGACCTACACCTACAGTATAAACTGTTGCTGAAACTTCTGGTTTACGAACATCTAATACACTTAGGGTTAGCGATGAAACATAGCCATCTATGATGATTACTCGATGATTGGCTGTACGAATCAAGTTCTCCAAAGCAACTCTTGCTGTATAGAAATCACCTTCAAAGAAGACCATTTCAGCAGGAGGGGTCGAAGTCCGAATAAAGAAATCAAGCTGCTGTTGCTGCTTAGCCTGGACATCCTCAATATGGGTCATACGCTTGTCCATATTCTCCTGTAAGGCTATCAAGTGACGATTCACGGAATAGCCTTGAAGAAGATATTGGCGCAAAACAGATGTAGCCCAAATACGGAATTTTGTACCTTGTACGGACTTTACCCTATAACCTACAGATATTATAACATCTAAATTATAATAATCAACTTGATATGTTTTGCCGTCTGAGGCAGTGTAGGCAAATTTTGCCCAAACTGATTCTTTCTGCAATTCTCCTTCGTTAAATATAGTTCGCACATGCTTGCCTATAACACTCCTATCACGACCAAATAGTTCAGCCATTTGGTCTAAAGAAAGCCATACCGTATTGGAAGCTTCATCTATTTTTACATGGAGGGAAATACTTTCATCTGGTTGATAAAGAACTATCTGTGAATCGTCAGCCATAGGCTGTATATTATTATCGTTTGCCATAATCATACATTTTCATTGCTAATATAGCGACAAAAGTACGATTTAATTTCGTAATCACCAAGGATTTAAGAGAAAAAATGCATTTATTAACCTATACTTGGCTTATGGCTAAACATTACAATACACAAAATGATTCTGCTTCCTTACCGGTTCTGCGGCGATAGTCATCACGCATTCGCTTTTCCATTTGTGCTATGTATTCTGCCTTTCGTTCCCTAGAAGCCTTGAAGCGACGCATAAAATCTGCTTTTTTTCTTCTATGTTCATAACGTAATCTCCTTAATAATTATTTTTCGAAAACCTACCTTCACTACTCTTCTACTACCTCAAAATCTTCATTATGGACACCACGGATGGCTACGGCTATTCCACCGAAATCGAAGACTAGCTGGCGGTCACGGTCTATGCGGACAATGTAACCTTCGTAGTTTTTGAATGGACCTGAAAGGACACGCAACTTCACGTGGTCTTTGGCAAAATTCTCAAAAGCATCTCGAAGGAATGTTACCTGCTCCGGATGGGTCTTCATCACATTCATAAAAGGTTGCATGATGGAGTTCTTGATGGAGGCTGGTCGTCTTAAACTGCGATCGTTGACTAAGTGAAATTGGGGAAAATGATCTGCAAGAAATCTTTGTAGGTCAATCACTGTACCTTGCAAGAAGATTAGTCCACTGACAGATTGCTCCCAAATCTTTTTCACTCCTTGTTGCTTTTCCTCATCCTTGTAGGAATAACGAAGGGTTTTATGAATGAAATAAGGTTGTTTGGTATTGTTCTCGTCAGCATTAAATTCTTCCAACCATTTCTCCATCCCTTTAGCTGCCATGTGAAAAATAAAAAGATAACTCCACGAAGTGGGGTCGGTGGAAGGGTCTTCCTTCTTTTTTATCCGTTTACGTCGGGGTATTCCTTCTACACTCGGATCCGAAAGTCTTTCAGCCCCGATAACGTGGATGCCCTTTGGTAAGCGCTTGCTTACGTCGGCTGTAGAAGGTGAATCCAAGCAATCCTGCGTCATATTCTCGTTCTACTTTATGTTCTTAGCTGCAACCATACATGATAGTTGTAGAAGCTTAGTCAATTTGTTATTGTTGTGCATAATCTTAATCTCCCATGAGTATTAGTTCATATAATCTTGCACATGTTTATTTACATTTATTGCACATTCTTATTATGAATGATAGAACTATTTGCAAAGATACGAAATTCTGCTGAATTTTCTGTCAAATTTTATCACTTTTTGTTTAAATCTTCCAAATTATGCTATAAATGCTTTGCAAATCTGCATTAGTAGCTTCCTCAAAATGGCTGATTTGGGGTTTGGTTCTGCATGTTTTGCTCATTCATAATAAGAATGGGCGAAGTTGGTTGAACATTTTTCAAAGTGGTTTGGTGGCAAATTCGTGACAGTTGCTTTACAAGGGTTTACACTTTGTATATATAAAGAAAAAGAGTTATCAGAATAGGTCTAAAACAATGACCTGCTCTGATAACTCTTTTCCTATTATTATCTTTTTTGTTCTAAAAACGGGCTGTAATCACCTGTTGGATGATTTTCTTGTTGGCCTCATTGATGGTTGCTACGTCTATTGACTCCAGATAGATTTGAGTGGTCTTATAGGAGTTGTGCCCCATGCCCTCGCTGATGGTGGCTACCGGTATGTTCATGTGCAAGGCTACTCTTGCCCAGGTGTGGCGTGCCTCGTATGTGGTCAATGGTATTTTCAAACCTACCATCTCACCGATTCTCTTCAGGTTGTAGTTCGTGTTATGCTCCTTCTTGCGGTATGCGGCGTATGGAGAGGATTCCTTGCCTGTCAAAATGGGTAGCATATACGGTGAATCCTTCGTTTGTTCGGTGTACTTGTCGATGATGGCTTGCATCGGTTTTATCCACTCGATGTTGATATTCTGGTGGGTCTTGCGACGGTTGTAGCTCACCATGCCACATCTCAGGTCGGTCTTCTTCAGGAATGCCATATCCACGAATGCCATCCCTCGCAGATAGAAGCTGAGCAGGAAGAGGTCGCGTGCCTTGTCAAGGGATGAACCTCTCGGCAAGTCCAATTTCTCGATTTTGCGAATGTCCTTTACAGTAATGGCTCGTTTGGCGGTTCTAACGCTGCCTGTCTGCACGTGAGCGAAGATGTCGTTGGGTGGAGCTTGTCCTGCTTCCACCGCCTTGTGGTAGAGAGTGCGGAGGGTTCGCAGATAGAAGGATACGGTGTTTTGCCCAACCCCTCTGTTGAACAGCCATGCCTGGTACATTTCCATCATCTCGCTGGTCATCTGAGAGAAGGTCAGGTCTTCCTGATTTCGGAATTCCATGAATCGGTTGGCAGCATTGGTATAGTTGTTCTTTGTACCAATGCACTGCATCTGCTCCTTCTTGGCTATCTGCTGGCGGAAGAAAGCAAAAACGCTCTGGCTTGGTGGCAGCTGCTGTCGCAGACTGCGCTGGTGGATGAGATGATAACACAATGTGCCTACCTTTCCCGACACAGAGGATGCTCTGAATTTTACTTTTACTTTTGCCATATTGCTTTAATTTTAATGGTAAATTAATGTTTGCTATTTGTTAAAGCAACGGCATGTCCAAGTATATCGTGTATTCGAGCTTCGAAACTTCAGTTTTTATATTCCTATTCCCTGGCATCCGCCAGCTCGTTATATCCCCAAACGATGATGAGGACAACGAAGCCTGCCAGCAGAGTCAAGAGATTCTGCGAATGACCGATGGACTCAGCCACATGCGTAAGAGCACGGGAGCCGGACAGCAGGAAATCTATCTTCATAGAGAAGAGCCAGCCCTGAATCTGTTCCCAGCCCTGACAAACCACAGCAGCAATCACGCCGACAGCCACACAGGCGGTCGTCCACAAATGCTCCAGTCTACGACGCTTAGCCAATGCCTTCTCCTGCTCAAGATCCGGCAAAGCCTGCATCACCCTGTCAGAGAATCCGTCATCAGGAATCCCTGCCATCATATTATCTGCAAAGAAAGCCTGCAAGAACTGCTCGTCTGAGGCGTTCAGCGGCTCGATATCCTGGCTTTTTATCTTATCATTTATCTTATCGGTCATAACCATTATGCTTTAAGTAACTTGCAAGTTTCTGTTTTCCACGAGAGAGATGCGACTTGATGGTACCTTGTGCCATTCCCGTCACGTCTGCAATCTTATCTATAGAGAGTCCATCCATCAGCTGCAGCGTGATGCATGTCCGTTCGTTATCGCTCAATATCTGTAAGGCTTTCATCAAATCCATCTTCAATCCGCTGTTTCCTCCCGGCGCATTCTGTCGGGAAACTGCCGGCGTATCGATGTCTTGCGTCTCCTTATGACTGCGGGTATAATCATACCATACATTATAGGCGATGCGATAAAGCCAAGTGGGGAAGTTGGCTGTACCCTTGAAGCTTGCCAGATGGGTATAAGCCTTCACAAAGGTATCCTGCGCCAAGTCGTCACTCAGCTGCGCATCCCCCAGCGTCTGCCGTAGGAAGAACCCACGAATGGGTGATTGATACTTCTTGACCAGCAGGTCGAACGACTTGCGGTCGTGAAGCATCACCACCTTCGTGACGAGAGAAATATCGGATAACTTTTCCACTATATATATTAACTAATAATTGTTGTTTGATTCTTACACCGGAGTACCATTATATCCTGTGCCCTGATTGCCATGACGGTTTTTCCACCAGTCCTTGATGGCAGGAAGCGAGCCTATCAGGGTCTGTCCCAATCCATAGAAGAAGACCAGGGCTCCGATACCTGCCAGGAAATCAGCTCCCCACCAAGCGAACATGGCGCACAAGCCTGCTCCGAGGAAGGCATTTCTCAATCCCCGCTTCACGAGATACTCATCGCTCTGCTTGTCTATCGGCCGGTCGCTTTCCGGAACATTGATGCCCTTCTCCATTGCCATCTCCGCCAGCTTCATCCGGTCGTTGTGTCTGCGCATCAGATAACGGACGATGAGAAATATGATAATCAACGGAGCGAAGACGAACAACAAGCCGAAGATTACACAAAAGATGATGATGACAGACAGCGCACCGCCACCAAACACCGAACCGATGAAATCGAACGGGTCATCATAGTTGCCCAGACTGTATTTGGAATGATAATCACGGGCATTATCATTGCTTTCATCGTAAACATTATAATCAGCCGTATCCGTACTGGCCGTATCAGAATACGCCTCCAATCCTTCATCCGTTTTATCAGCCGATGCAGCAGTCTTCTTGTCTACCTGCTGTGTGGAAGGTTGATAACGGTGTTTGGGAGCTGAAGATGCCAAAGATAGCTGTGTAGCTCCGATGCTCATGATGAGCGCCAATGTCAATAACGCTTTCTTCATATCTATCAATATTTTTATTGTTTTATCTTGTTATTTATTAAATTTTCTGTCTCTTAGACGCATCCGTTGCCAATTTAGTTGCAAAGGAACGAAAAATTTCTTATTTTTGCAAACAAATTAAAGAATATACGCATAAAATGAAGACATTACCAGAAGATTTCATCAAATATACACAAGAGTTGATGGGCGAAGAATTGTTCCTGCAGCTGAAGCAGGGCATCACCGAGGGAGAAGCTCCTACCAGCATCCGTCTCAATCCTTTCAAGTGCAAGGAGGGAGAAGATGCGCCGGGCGAACCGATTCCATGGTGTCCTTCTACCGGACGGTATTTATCCTCACGTCCCAACTTCACCTTTGACCCTTGGCTCCATGCCGGAAAGTATTATGTGCAGGAAGCTTCATCCATGTTTGTGGACCTGGTGATCCGCCAGCTCGTTCACGAACCCGTGATGATGCTCGATCTCTGTGCTGCTCCAGGCGGAAAGTCAACTGCTCTCAGGGCTGCATTGCCTGAAGGAAGTCTGCTCTTCAGCAACGAACCGATGCGCACCCGCTCGCAGATTCTTGCCGAGAACATCCAGAAGTTCGGTCATCCCGACATGATTGTCACCAACAATTATCCACGTGATTACAAGAAGTCGAAGCTTCAGTTTGACGTCATCCTCACTGATGTGCCGTGTTCGGGCGAAGGTATGTTCCGCAAGGACGATGGTGCCATCGAAGAATGGAGTCTGCAGAATGTGGACAACTGCTGGCATCTGCAACGTGAAATCGTGAGCGATATCTGGAACTGTCTGAAACCGGGCGGTATCCTCATCTACTCCACCTGTACCTTCAATGCCCACGAAGACGAGGAGAACATCGCCTGGATTTGTGAGGAACTGGGTGCAGAACCAATAGCCTTAACCGGCATTGATGAGAGCTGGAACATCACCGGCAATCTCATCGGTACAGAAATCCCAGTCTATCGTTTCCTCCCTGGCAAGACCCGTGGAGAAGGCATCTTCCTCGCAGCACTCAGAAAAGAGGGTGAAGCGGAAATGGAGAAAGAAGACAAAAAGAAGAAAGACAAGAACAAGGAGAAAGGAAAAAACAGAGGAAACAAGGGAAAGAGTCAGCTAGTTCCTACAGACTGGCTGAAGTCATCCGACTATGAAACGATAGGCGTAGAGGACAACTTCTATGCCATCCCAAGCCGATGGAAAGCCATCTATGAGGAGGCAGCCAGGAATCTGAAGGTAATACATGCCGGCATCAAACTGGGAACGAGCAAGGGGAAAGACATCATTCCCGACCAGAGTCTCGCCCTCTCCGTGATGCTCAACAAAGAGGCTTTTCCGCAAGTAGAACTGTCGTACGAAGATGCCATCCGCTACCTGCGCAAAGAGGCAGTCAATCTCCCTGCAGAAACCCCTAAGGGCTATGTGCTGGTTACGTACCGCCAAATACCTCTGGGATGGGAAAAGAACATCGGAAACCGTGCCAACAACCTCTATCCACAAGAATGGAAGATCAAGAGCAGCCATGTGCCGGAGAAACAATTAATAATTAATAATTAATAATTTATAATTAACAATTAATAATTATACATTAAACATTATACATTATACATTATACATTAAAAAAATGCTCAGCATCATCGCCTGCATATCCAAAGCAAATAGAGCAATCGGCTATCAGAACCGGTTGCTCTATCATATTCAATCCGATATGACCCGCTTTCGCGAGTTAACTACCGGACATGTCATCATCATGGGCAGAAAGACCTATGAATCACTTCCTAACGGTGCACTCCCCCACCGCCGTAACATCGTAGTTTCCAGGAGCAGGAAAGAACTGCCGAACTGCGAGGTTTACGCATCTTTGGAGGAAGCGCTGGCTGCTGTCACAAATGAAACAGGAAAAGAGAAAGCAGAAAGAAATAATACCGTCATAGATAAAGAATGCTTTATCATTGGCGGTGAGAGCATTTATTCCCAAGCCCTTCCGTTTGCCGACAGACTCTATCTCACGATAGTGGATGATGAACCGGAAGCTGCCGACACCTTTTTTCCGGAAATCAACCCGGATGAATGGGAAGTAGCAGAAAAGGAAATGAGGAATGAAAACGACTTATCGTTCACATTCCTCACACTCTATAGAAAGCAATAAAAATTATTCTTCTTCTGTTGCCTCTTCCTCCACAACATCATCAAATCTCTGGATATCTGCCATAGAAAGCTGACGGTTGATAGCCGCATTGAATGAGATGATAGTCTCACTGCGAGACAAGCCCAGAGGCTGCAACTTATCATGAATGATTTCCAGGAGATGGTGGTTGTTGATGGCATAAATCTTGATAAACATATCAAAGCCACCTGTCGTATAATGACATTCTACCACCTCAGGAATCTTCTTGAGTTCTTCTACCACTTGGTCGAACTTTTCAGGTTCTTTCAGGTACAATCCCATGTAAGCACAGGTTTCATAACCAATCTTTTCCGGATCTATAATAAACTGCGAACCCTTAATAATGCCTAGGTTTGATAGTTTAGCTACACGCTGATGAATAGCTGCACCGCTCACATTGCAAGCGCGTGCTACTTCCAAAAATGGAATACGGGCATCTTGAGAAATCAACTTCAAAATCTGCCTGTCTAATGAATCTAATATTTGTTTTGCCATATCTTCTATTAATTTACTTGCAAAGATAGTACAAAATTTTAATAACAGCAACTTTTCTGAATAAAAAAATAATAAATTAATATTATTTTTCCTTTCAGGCCGCATTATTGACCTTTTTCAACAGCAGAATAGCTGATTTTGATGGCTTTTGCCTGTCTCAAAGCCTGCTTCAAATCTGTGATGACTCCCATCTTGGTATCCTTATCTGCCTTGATGGAAACTGTCATCAACCGCTGGTCTTCTGCCGACATGCGCTTCTTCTCTGCTGCCATATAGTCCATTACCTCCGGGGCAGTAGCCAGCTTGTCATTCAGCTGAATCTGCGTTTCCTTGCCATATTTACCCTGCAAATCCTTGGTTGGTTTGCCGATATAGATATGGCTTACTGCCGACTTCTTGGTCAATCGGGTCAGATTCTTGCCCTGTGGCACTCTGCATTCCACCTTCAGGGTCACCTGACGCATGTGGGTAACAATCATGAAGAAGAAGAGTACGGAGAATATCAGGTCTGGCAGAGATGAGGTATTCAGTTCAGGCACATCGTGCGATTTCTTGCAGAAACGAATCATGGTTTACCTCCTTTCTCCTCCTGCTCCTCAGCATGGGCGTCGATGCTCTTGTCCTGTTGAGTCATAGCGTTGGCATACGACTCCGTGATACGCTGAGGACTGATTTTACGTATCTCTTCCTTCTGCTCATTGGTCAGCAGAGCATAGTTTCTATGATATTTCTTCTGAGCTGCTTCATTACGCAGCTGGTCATAAGCCTCCATCAGCTGGTTTTGCATCTGAAAATAGAGA
Source organism: Prevotella sp. Sow4_E9_plate (assembly GCF_052116205.1). NCBI lineage: Bacteria > Pseudomonadati > Bacteroidota > Bacteroidia > Bacteroidales > Prevotellaceae > Prevotella > Prevotella sp. Sow4_E9_plate. The sequence continues at coordinate 12,821 of NZ_JBQKLN010000002.1, forward strand.
TTGTAATCTGCATCACGGTCGCTCTCGATAGAGATGAGATGCTTCTTCCCCAGGCGATGCACAAAACGGACGGTTTCTTCCTTGAGCTGAGCAACCTTCATCGGCTTGTCGTTTACCAGCAAGGTATCGCCCGCAGTCAGATGAATGGCCATCAGGTTATTCTTGTCAACCACCGACTCCTGCCGTTCCTTTTTCTGAGGTTCCGGTGAAGGAAGTTGGCGCAATAATCCCTTATCCACATCCATCGATGTGGTGACAAGGAAGAATATCAGCAGCATAAACGAAATGTCGGCTGTGGAAGTGGTATTCAACCCCGGGATTTCATGACTTTTCCTTCTTATCAGCATTTTGCTTTTATCTTATAGAACCTAAAATCTTTATCAATTATCAGTCAATTACTTCTTCTTTCTGATATATCGGGTTCCGCCAAAGCAGACGGCACCGATGCCTGCCATCAGCATCAGAAGCGATGTGACGACAAACATATCAGAGAGTTTGAGCCAAATCCAGTCGGCATAGTTTTCACCATTGATGAGCATCGGGTCGGAACCTCCCAACAGGAAGGTAACAACCAGGATTGCCAGCAGGGAAAGCCATGTGATGCGGAAGATGCGGCGCACGGGCACTCCATTCACCACAGCCTCCGATTTCGTTGTGCGATAACCCTTGATCATCGAATAGACTGCCAAGCCCACTCCTCCAATCAGGAATAGCCACATCAGGACGATGAGCACATCCGTAAACAGAGGCGCATTGAAGTCTGGGTTCTCTACGAAAGGCATATCATAGCCCACCAGGAAGAACAATCCGAATACTAGCACCGCCAAGCCTATCAAAAGATAGAAAATGCGCTGAGAGATATTCTCCGATGACTTGTTACTTTGAACTTTGAACATTTCTCTATTCGTTTATTTATTCTTGGCAATAATATCCATTAAAGTTACAGCCGATTCCTCCATCTGGCTAGTAAGATGCTCCACCTTCGAAAGGATGTAGTTATAGAAGACCATGAGAATCAAGGCTACGATGATGCCGAAGATAGTAGTAATCAGCGCTACCTTCATACCCGATGCCACGATGGTAGGGCTGATGTCTCCCGCCTGCTGAATCTGATCGAACGCCATCACCATACCAATCACCGTTCCCAGGAATCCGAGAGATGGAGCCATGGCAATGAAGAGCTTGATCCAGGAGCATCCCTTCTCGAGATTAGCCGCCTGCACCGTGCCATAACCGTTCACGGAGCGCTCAATATCATCCAGCTTCTCATCAATATGCATCAATCCCTGAAAGCAGATAGAAGCCACAGGTCCACGGGTATTGCGACAGAGGTCCTTAGCCCCTTCCACATCTCCCGCAGTCACCTTCTGGTCAATGTCCTGCATCAACTTCTTGGCATTGATTTCAGAAAGACTGAGATAGATGATTCGCTCGATACAGAAAGCCAATCCCACGATGAGTGCGATGGCAACGAGCGACATAAAGCCAGCGTTACCCTCAATGAATTTCGTTTTAAGAGCTTGATGAAATCCCATGTTCTCCTCCTGTGCCATCATAGGCAGAGAACACATTGCTGTGAAAACTAATATTGCGAAACGCGCAATAGATGTATTTTTCTTCATAATCATATATACCTTATTATATATATAAGCGGAAAGAGGGGGATTCGAACCCCCGAACCGGTTTTGCCGGTTACACGCTTTCCAGGCGTGCCTCTTCAGCCACTCGAGCACCTTTCCTTTATTTCGGAATGCAAAAGTATTAATTTTTATCCGAAATGCCACATATTCGCTTGCTTTTTATATTTCTTTAACGAAAATATAAGAGCGTAAACCCGCTAGGCGTCCCGGCGGATTTGCAATCCGCCGTAAAAAAAGGTTCGACCTATTAAAACCGGGGGATTTCTAATCCCCCAACAAAAGGAAAAGCATGCTCCTTTGCTGCGGATTGCAAATCCGCAGAGACTAAATAGGTTAGGACATTTTTTAACGCCGGATTACAAATCCGGCGAGACGCAAAGTTATCACTCCCTACGGTCGTTCGGGAAGTTAAGAAACAATAGTCTTTGTCATAAAACGCAGGACATTCGTCCCTTAACTTCCCTCTAACTTCCTTAACTTCACTTAACTTCCCCACTTGCGAAAGTTCTTTCCTTTACTTCTCAGGAATAATCCCGAAGATTTCGGCTGAGCCTTCTATCTGAAGCTTGGCTGCCTTCTTCACCAATTCTACCTTGCAGAATGAACTGTCGATGGTGGTAGTGGCAAGAACCTTGCCCTTGGCATTCAACTGACGACAAACCAAAGAACTGCCTGGAGTCAACTTCAGAAGCAGGGTGTAACTCTTTACATCCTTCTCAATACCCATAGTAAGGATGCCCTCGTTGGTGAATGAGGTGCAAGGATTCTCATCGAAACCATACATCGCTGCCTGAAGGTTGGTTGCCTCTACAGGGAAGCTCAAACGCTCTGGAGTGGTTGGATTCACCTCGAAGGTGCGGACAGCGGCCCAGTTGCGCTTGTCTGACTTCAACTTCTTGATACGGATATAACGAGCCTCAACAGGGGTGTCGGTCTTCCAGTTGATGATATACTGCTTCTTCAACTCGCCTGTCAGCGCCTTCCATTCCTTTCTGTCTACAGAATACTCCAATACGGTGTTGTCGAAGTAGTCCACATCATCTACAGAGTTGCGGCCCTGAAGGATTCTTACCTCTGAAACTGAACGAACGCAGCCCAGGTCAGCACCAATCCAGTCGCCTGTATTCTGGCCGTTACCCGATGTATAATAGGTAGTAGAATCGTTGTCGAACATCGCCTTGCTCTGGGTAGTTCTCAAGGTAGCATAGGTACCGATACCCTTATAGAAGGCAGGCACCTTGCCGGTCAACTTCTTGAAGAAACCAGATGCCATATCGTCCATAGACTGCTCGTAGAATGGCTGCAATACCATGGTTCCTGACTTATGCTTCTCGTAAGCAGCCACATCTTCCTTGCTCATGCGGTTGTTGACATAGCCATCCCAGAACGCCTGGTCGTTGCCAGCCTTGTATTCCTTGATGAGACTCATGGTCTTCAAACCACGGTCGCCCAACTTGCCAAATTCTGTCAACCATGGGCGAAGTTCCTTCATCAGCAGGGCGTTCTTGCAGTTTGCCTCCATCTGGGCAGGAGCATTCTTCACCTTGACAAACTCATTCTGCAAAGCGTTGAACTGTGCATCTGTGAAGTTGTCGATGCGGAAGCTCTTGGTCTCCCATGATTCGATGCGGCGATAACCGGTCTCGGTATCGCAAGAGTGCATGGCGAAGGTGCGATATGCCTCATGTGCTTCCGGGGTGAGATCAACCAGACCACGCTCCCAGTTATCGAGCGGATTATAGTTGGCGATATTCCAGCTATAGTCAGCTACACCATAGAGCGCCAGCTTGGAAGCCTCACCATGCTCCATCGGGTTGCTCACGAAACCACAGAGATCCTTGTTGGTCAGGTCGGTCTGCAAACCGTAGGTAGGACCCTGCATGATGATATGGCGGGCATAATCGGTTACAGGGAAGTTCCACCAGTAGTAAGCTGGGCGCTTGATGCGGGAATTCACCCAGTCGAGCGTCTCGCGGGTCAAGTCGCTACATACCACATCCCCTGTCCAGAATACGTTGATAGAAGGGTCGAGGGTATTTCCGAAGATGGCGAGAGAACCGGTTGGCTTTGGATTCGCCCAGAGACGGGTATAATCGGTAGGACACATCACGAGCGGAGTTACATCGCCCTTAGCCTTCACAAATTCCTTTGCCAGGCGGTTCAGGAGTTCCGACTGCTTTACCGGGTTGGCACCCTCGCCGGAAATATCATCGAAGAAGATAGCGAAAGAACGAACACCAAGGTCGTACATCAGATCGAGCTTGTGAATCAGGTTCTGATAGTCTTCCTCATTCCACTTGATGTCCTGTCCCGGATGGATAGCCCACACGAAGTCTACTCGGTTGCGGCGACAAGCCTGAACGAGTTCGCCGATGTTCTTTGCCTCTTTCTCAGGATAAGGCAAGCGCCAGTTAGGACAACTGTGATAAGGGTCGTCCTTCGGACCGTAGAGATAGGTGTTCATCTTATTCTTTCCGTAATAGTCGATGAGGGAAAGACGCACCTGATGAGACCAAGGTTCGCCATAGAAGCCTTCTACCACACCACGGTTTGGAAGATCTGGGTAGTCGTTGCAGGTGGTGTAAGGCATCTGTCCCTTTGCCATCTCGCTGTTAACAATCTGGCGCAGAGTCTGCAAACCGTAGAAGGCACCACGCTCGTCGAAGCCCACAATCTGGATACCCTTGGCATCAGCCTTCAGGCTGTAAGCACCCGAAACAGGCTTTACGCCAGCCTTGGCAGCGAGTTTTTCACCGAAATCGATAGTCAGGCGAATGCCCTTGGCGTTGGCGGTAAGAAACTTCACGTCATCGGCAAACTTGCCTTTCTTGTCTATCACCTTGACACCTTTCTGCAGGTCGAGTCGGTTAGCAGCATCCACATTCAGGAGATGTGGTGTAGGGCTCACGATGAGTCCGTGATGATCCAGTTTCTTACCCGGAATCATGTTTACGTCCTGCTTTTCAGAACGCTGGCCGCTCAGGTCTTGTGCCTGAGTGCCCTGTGCAAATGCAGCCATCAGGAGGGCTGCCATCAACATTTTTCTAGTCATAATGAATAGTTGGTTTAGGATTTATATTTATTAAAGTTTATATATTTACGAAAGCTTTTGCCCTTACAGGGCTCCTTGCTGATTGCCATTATAACCCAGGGCACTGCCCTGGGCTAGGAGCTTCTGCCCTTTCAGGGCGTGCTGCTTCTAGAGCTTTGAGTCTTCAGGGCGTGCTGCTTCTGTAGCATTTGCCCCCTTCAGGGCGTGTGGAAAAATTCTTACAAGTGGAATACTCTTTCCACGGTTTCATTGGTTTGCTTGGCAAACTCTTCTTCGCTCACGTTGTAGGCTTTCGCCAAGGTTTTAAGAACTTCTACTACGAAGGCGCTCTCATTGCGCTTTCCGCGATATGGAACGGGAGCCATGTATGGAGAGTCGGTTTCCAAAACAATGCGGTTCATCGGAACCACGGCTGGAAGGTCTTCACGCAGATGACTGCTCTTGAAGGTAGAGACTCCACCGATACCCAGCACGAAGTTGTCGAACGAGAGGAGTTCCTCGGCTTCCTTCTGATTGCCGGTAAAGCAATGGAACACGCCGCCCGGAAGGTCTTTCTGATACTGTCTGAGCAGATGTACCATCTCATTCTGCGCCTTGCGGCAATGAATCATCAATGGCAAGCGGGTATCTACCGACCACTTCACCTGCTCTTCGAAAGCCTCCAGCTGCTCATGTTCGAACTCACGGCTCCAATAGTAATCCAATCCGATTTCGCCAATGGCGATAAAGTCGGAAAATTGCATCTCCCGGAGTTCTGCCAGCTGCTCCTTCCAGTCTTCCTTCACCTCTTCAGGGTGCAAGCCAATCATGGGATAGGCGTAGCCCGGATATTCCCGGCTCAAAGCCAGGACTGCGTGCGTGGTCTTCAAGTCGATGGCAGGCAAGAACACCTTGCCTACCCCCGCTTCACTGGCACGAGCGAAAGCCTCCGCCCTATCCTCATCAAATTCCTCCGCATCAAAATGCGTATGCGTATCTATTACTTTGAACATTGAACTTTGAACTAAATGATTAGTACTGGCGCTTCATCATTTTCTGTGCATACTTTGCCAACTCCTCCTTGCGCTCAGCAGGCACATTCACTGCATCCAGATACTTCCTGCTCTGCTCGAAGTAATAAGCTATCTTGTCCTGAGCCATCTTGTCAATACCAATCTCGTTGTAAAGACGGGTAACGGCAGCTACCTTTTCCTTGCTGTCGAATTCCTTGGCATCCACCAACTTCTGGAGTTCTGCACGCTGAGCGTCGTTGGCATGGTTGAAGGCATTGATGAGCATGAAGGTCTTCTTGTTGGAAGTGATATCGCCACCAATCTCCTTACCGAACACCTTGGTATCGCCATAGACATCGAGGAAATCATCCTGCAACTGGAAAGCCAGGCCAATCTGCTCACCAAACTTATACAGGTTCTCGGCATCTTCCTCAGAAGCATCAGCCAGAACAGCACCAATCTTCAGAGCACAAGCCAGGAGTACGCTGGTCTTGAGACGGATCATCTCGATATACTCCTCTTCCTTCACATCGTTTCGTGTCTCAAACTCCATATCATACTGCTGCCCCTCTCCTATTTCGAGAGCGGTGGTGGTGAAGATTTTCAACACCTTGGCAAGATGCTTTTCGTCACACTGTGCCATGCGCTCATAGGCAAGAACCAGCATGCTGTCGCCCGAGAGGATGGCTGTATTGGCATCCCACTTCTTGTGAACGGTCTCGTGACCACGGCGCAGGTCGGCATTGTCCATCAGGTCATCATGGAGCAAGGTATAGTTGTGATAAGTCTCCAGGGCGATGGCATTCATCAGGATTTTCTCCGGGTCGTTCTTGAAGATGTTGTAACCCAGGAGCATCAGGGTTGGACGGATGCGCTTGCCCCCCATAGAGAGCACATACTTTATCGGCTCATATAGCGAATATGGTTTACGGTCGTATGGCAAGTTTTCCAAGAACTCGTTCACCATGTTTAAAATTTCATCAGCTGTCTTCATAATAATGTATAATTTATAATGAACAATTTATAATTTATAATGAATAATTTACAAAATAATTTATAATCCTATAACTGGAATACCACCGGAACGGCAATCATGGTACGGCATACCTTGTTTCTATCCATTCCCGGTTTCCATTTCGGCATCATCTTCATCACCCTGAGAGCCTCAGCATCGAGCACCGGATCTACCGATGTGCTCACTCTCGTATCTGCTATACTGCCGTCCTTGTTCACGATGAAGGTGATGACAACGGTTCCCTGCACCTTGTTTTTCTGCGCTGCAGAAGGATATTTCAGGTTCTTGGTGAGCCATTGCATGAATGCCGACCATCCGCCCGGAAATTCCGGAATTTTCTGCACCACTGTAAATTTGATGGGTTCTTCTGGCGTATTGTCAGAATTATCAATCGCAGTCTCAGGTGCAGCTTCCTTCACATCGGCACCTTCCACCGCTCCCGAACCGTCACCGATAACCAGTTTGCTGGTAGTGGTACTGAGTTTATCGGGCGATTTCACCATCTGCTGTTCGGTAGGTTTCACCTCCTGCGTGATGGCTTCTGATGCAGGTGCCTTCGACATCGCCTCAGCACTCACCATGTCCTTCTGGTCGGGTGGTGTCTGCATATCCAGGTCTTGTGCCAGATCCTCAAAGTTCTCAGCCCAGTCATCTCCTCCCTGAGGTCCCTTCTGATATTGAAGTGCCACGAAGAGGAAGGTAAAAGCCAGAAGAAGCCCAAGCAGGAAAAAGGTGACCCGCTTGTCGTCCAACTGTACTTTCTTCGATTTTTTAATTTCCAACATTCTTCTATTTCTATCTAGTCTGCAGCCCCACTTCCCCATTTTTAGGAGCAGAAACTGCAATATTTCACTATCAATTCCGTTCTTTTCTACGAAAACAATGCAAATTTACTGTATATTCTTGAAAAAAGCTGTATCTTTGCCAAAGATTTATAGAATTTAAATGAAAAAAATAGTTTTTTCCCTCGTATTGACGCTTTTTGCGGCTTTTATGAACGCTCAGGAGAGCCAAACGAGTTATAACTTTCTGCGCTTACCGGTCAGTGCACATGCCGCAGCCCTCGGAGGCGATAACATCACCTTGATAGAAGATGATGAAGCCCTCGTATTCCATAATCCGGCGCTGCTGTCGTCGGTGAGCGATAAGACCATCAACCTCAACTACATGAATTACATGTCGGGGGTGAACGTGGCATCGGCTTCCTTCAACCGCATCGTGAAGGAAAAGGCATCATGGGCGGTGTCGGCTCAATACATCGACTATGGCAAGATGAAACAGACGGATGAGAACAACATCGAGATGGGCGAATTCTCGGCAAAGGACATTGCGCTTGCGGGCCATTTCTCCTATATGCTTGCCCAGAATCTCGCAGGTGGTATCTCTGCCAGATTCATCACCTCCTATATCGGTGATTACAACTCCATCGCCATGGGCGTAGACCTGGGTTTGAACTATTACGACCCAGAGCAGGACCTTTCTATCTCTGCCGTTGCCAAGAACCTGGGTGGACAGCTCAAGGCGTATGATGAGGAATATGAGAAGATGCCGATAGACCTGCAGGTGGGAGCCACCAAAGGGTTTGAGAACACCCCGTTCCGCATTTCTGCCACCCTGGTGAATCTGAACCATTGGGACAGCGGACTGAAAAACCATCTTGTGGTAGGATCAGAACTCCTCCTAGGCGAGAGTCTGTGGCTGGGAGCAGGATATAATGCCCGCCGTGCTGACGAGATGACGATTTCTACAGGCGAGGAGAACGAGGAGAGCAGTCATGGAGCCGGATGGTCATTCGGTGGAGGCATCAACCTGGAGCGCTTCCAGCTGAATGTGGCCTATGGCAAATATCACGTCAGCAGCAACAGTCTGGTGCTGAGTGTGAATTATAAATTGTAAATTATAAATTATAAATCAGTTCGAAATATGAAGAAGATAACAATAGCAATTGATGGTTATTCATCATGTGGCAAGAGTACCATGGCTAAGGACCTTGCCAAGGAGATTGGATATGTGTATGTAGATACAGGCGCCATGTACCGTTCTGTTACGCTCTACGCCTTGAGAAACAAGCTGTTTGATGCAGAGGGCAATGTCAAGGTAGATGAGCTGGAGAAGAAGATGCCTGAAATCCACATCTCGTTCAAGTTTAATGAAGCTACCGGTCGCCCGGACTGTTATCTCAATGGCGAACTCGTAGAGAAGGAGATTCGCTCATTGGAGGTTTCCAGCCACGTGAGTCCGATTGCCGCCATCCCATTCGTCAGAGAGGCTTTGGTGGCACAGCAGAAGAAGATGGGTGAAGACAAGGGCATCGTGATGGACGGCCGCGACATCGGCACCACCGTTTTCCCTGATGCAGAACTCAAGATATTCGTCACCGCCAGCTCCCAGGTGAGAGCACAGCGCCGATATGATGAGCTGCAGGAGAAGGGAATGCCAGCTGATTTCGAGGACATTCTGAAGAACGTAGAAGAGCGCGACTACATCGATACCCATCGAGAGACTTCTCCGCTGCGCCAGGCAGAAGATGCCATCGTTCTCGACAACAGCCAGCTGACCATCCCTCAGCAGAAGGCATGGCTCATGGAACAGTATCAGAAAGCCATCAAGGCATAGGTGTTTGCAAAAATTAGTTAAAATAGAATAATTTAACGAGAAAATAGAATTATTCATTGACACTACCTTGCAAAAAAAGCAATGATTTATTATCTTTGCGACACTATTTAAAGGTAGTAATGATATAGATTATAAATTTTGAGTTAATTACTGTTTTTTGAAGGTGGTAAGTCTTCGGGAGAAGATTTACCACTTGTTTTGTTTTTATACATTCCAGAATTCCAAGAGATTACCCCTGAATTCAAAGAGATTACCCCTTGAATTCATTGATAATCTTTTCCTTACATTCTTCCATCAGCCATTTGGGAGTACTTGTGGCACCACAGATGCCCACAGTATTGACGCCCTGGAACCATGCCATGTCTATTTCGTCAGCACTCTCTATCTGATAGCTGTTGTCATTCACGCTCTTGCATTCCTTGAAGAGTACCTTACCGTTGCTACTCTTTCTGCCGCTCACGAAGAGCACCACATCATGCCTGCTGGCAAAGATGGCGATATTCGGCATGCGGTTAGCCACCTGTCGGCAGATGGTGTCAAAGCTCTTGAAGGTAGCACCTTCCACGATATGCGCCTGGCAGTATTCGATGATGCGATGGAACTCTTCCAGGCTCTTGGTGGTCTGAGAATAGAGATAGATGTCCTTGGAGAAATCCAGCCTTCCTATCTCCCTCAGATGTTCCACATCCTCCAGCTTCTCTACCACGAGCGCGTGACTCTGGGTCTGTCCTACCAAACCCAGAACTTCGGCATGTCCCTTCTTTCCGAAGATGACAATCTGCGCCTCCGGATTGTTGACATACTGCTTCTTGATGCGTCGCTGCAACTGCAGTACCACAGGGCAGGTGGCATCAATGATTTCAATGTTGTTGCGCTCGGCAAGGGCATAGGTCTCAGGTGGTTCTCCATGGGCACGAAGCAATACCTTCACGCCATGCAGCTCCTCCATCTGCTCGTGGTCGATGGTGATGAGTCCTGCTTCATGCAGTCGTTCCACCTCCATACCGTTATGCACGATATCTCCCAGGCAGTAGAGTTTACTGCCTTTCTCCAACTCTTCTTCAGCTTTCTTGATGGCAGTGGTCACACCAAAGCAGAAACCACTGCCGTTATCTATTTCTATCTGCACTTTTTTTAATTTATAATTTATAATGTATAATGTATAATTATTCATTGTACATTATTCATTGTACATTAATCTTCACTACCACCTTTGCCTGGTCAGGATCATTCGTAATCATGAGGATACGAGGGGTCTTCACACGCGAATTCTTCAGTTCGGCAGCCACTGCCGTCACCTTCATCTTCACGGTTTCTCCCGGCTGAATCTTGCTCTTCTTCAAACTTACCTGCAAGCCCATGGTAAACATCTGCATGCTTCTGATGTCGAGTTCCGACTTACCCTTGTTGGTGAGGGTGATAAGTCCCTTCAGCTTCTTCTTGCCGTTGAAGCTGCCGAGGTTCAGTTCCGTTGCCGATATTTCCAACTTCGGAGCCTTTGCCTTCTGCTCGGCTGTCAACTTGTCAAAGTCAGGAAGGAGGACAGCAGAAACCACGATTTCCTTCTCTGGGGCAATCTTGTCGCCAGGACGCTCGCCCAGATAGATGGAAGTCTGGTTCAGTCCCAGGTCACGCAGCTTCTTGGAATCCAAGCCCAATACGACGACGGCAGAATGATGAGGAGCCACCTTGGATGGAGATACCTGTGCCTGGAGATAATTAGGCAGATGCATCACCACCGGTTCCATCACACGGTCGGTAGGATTGAAGATGTGGATGCGCTGCACCGGACGGTCGCCACGGTTTACGTCATCAAACTCCACTTCCTGGACATCCGACTTGATGTCACCCAGAAGCTGGTCGTAAGAACCTGCGAAGTCTACCACGCTGCCCACCACCTTGCCTCTCATCATGACGATGAAAGGTTCGTCAGAGGCATTGCTGTAGAGGCATATCTGCTTCATGAAGGTACCCATCTGCTTGGAGTCGTAAACAGCTTTGACTGTGAAGGTCTCGCCTGCTGCGATACTCTTCTTAGGATATTCCACAGATGTACAGCCGCAGCTCTTCAATACATTGTTAATGACCAAAGGCTTGTGGCCTTCGTTCTTCATCACGAACTCAGCAGTTACGGGCTTGCGGAACAACACCTGTCCGCAGTCCACCACCTCGTGCTGGGTTGTTATCTTCTGTGCTGATGCCGGCAGCGCCAACAGCGCTGATAGTATCCATATATTCATTCGTTTCATACTATTCTATTCTTAATTATCAATCTATAAACTTTTAACTATCAATTATTAACTTTCAATTCATAAGTCTCTGTGCGGCCACCAAATTCCGGACTGTAGGTACACTCAGCGGTGCAAGTTCCACTCTGATAGTCGCCCTTTCTATCCACGTAATACTCCATTTCTACGATGTGCTTACCTTTAGATAAACGATTGAAATAGAAATTTGTTGCATGATCTCTTGGAGAAACATAGCAGCCTATGCCCCACTGATAACCGCTCAACTGGTTGACCGGTTCCAGACATGCCGCACGCTTATCCGTAATCTGCACAAAGTCGTAGTCGCGGTCGGAGGTGATGATGAGCGTTACCTTCACCTTCTCGCCTACCTTCGCCTGCGCCTTGCCCTTGCTCTCAGATTCGGCTGGAACGATGACACGGCGCACCTTGATGCCCGATACCGCAGAACCGATTTCGCTGATAGGCTGCTTAAACTCTGCATAGACAGCACCCCAGCTGGTATAATCGCTCTTTTTGTCGATGCTCAGCTTAGATGCCTTGCCTGGTCTTCCGGTCTTCACATAGCCCAAAGTAGTGGAATCCTGCGGCATCGGCAGCAGCTTGCCATCCAGTTTCAGCACGGCATTCTCAGCCTTCCTGCTCCAGTTGCTCTCATTGCCCTTCATAAAGGCATAGACAGCATCTACGGTGTTCACCGGCGTATCCCAAACCTGGGTGCGTTTCGACATCAGGAGCCAACGCTGCAGTTCCTCGATGGTCTGCTTGTCGTTCGGCTTCAGCATCTGCAGCGCCTCTATCACAGATACCTGGGTAGGAATCTTATAGTTTCTCCAGCTGTAGAGTGCCTTGCGGGTATCGTAGTAGCGGCCCATCTCCTCGCGGTAAACAGCATATTCGTTCACACTCTGCAGATATTCGCCTGCCTTCTCGCGGTAAGCAGCATTCTGCTGGCTGTTTCTGGCGAGTACCACGGCAGCACGCGCCTTGCCATAGATGGTGAAATCACCGGTCATCTTCGACATTTTGTCCAGGAGATAAGCCTTGTCAGCTTCCAGATTCTGCTTCATCTTTCTACCATCCATCGAAAGGATGTAGAGATAATGCAGCGTCTGTTCGCTAGGACTCACCTTCTGCTTTTTCTCCTCCTGCTTCTTCATTTCTCTTACTTCCTGCGCTGTCTGCCAGGAGAGATAATCAATGGCGGAAGTCAGCATCTTGGCGGTGGATTTCTGAACACCAGCAACGGCATTCAGACGAACCATCATTTCGGCTACCGACGTTGTCATATATCTGCTGCCCTTCATTCCATTCCACCAGGAGAAGGAACCGTCAGCATTCTGCAACTTCTTCAATTTCTCCACCTGATTCTGCAGACGAATGGTCTCCTGAGAGAGATTCTTCTGAGAATGATTATCCAAAGAGAGAGTCTTCTGGATATGGGTGGTGATGGTATTGGCGTAGATGGCAGACATCAGCGAGATGGCATCCTCCTCATCCGGATTGCTGATAGCTGGCAGCGCCTTCACCATCAGCCAACTAGGATTGTTGGTGTACTCGATGGTTACCTTTGCCTCTTCAGCGCCCTTCACCTGTTTGCCCTCCTTGTTCAGGAAGAGTTTGCTCAGGTCGAAGTTCTGCTCGCCCTTCTGATGCAGGGTGATAGGCAGAGTGTTCACCACGAGTTCACGGTTGCTCAAAACAGGCAGATAGTGCTGTTCACCATCGCTGTACCCGTTTCCGGCAGCCACCACCTTATTAATATATACACCCTCTTTCAGTCCCTGGACATCAAAGGAGATGGTAGCAGAGCCCTCGGCATCAATGCTGTAGTTCTGCGTCTTCTGCCAAACCACCTTGTTGGTCTCCGGGTCGAGAATCTGCATACGGGCGTTGCCGCTCACCTTCTTGTCGGAAGTATTGAAGAGTTTCACCACGATGGTAGCCTTGTCGCCCTCACGCAGGAAGCGAGGCATGTTAGGCTGCACCATCACGGTCTTCTGAGCCACAGCCTCATCCACCAGCAAACCATTGCGCATCTCCTTGTCATGAGCCAAGCCCATGAACTTCCAAGTAGTCACGCTTTCCGGCAGGGTAAAGTTGATAGCCACATTGCCCTGATTGTCGCTCTCCAAGGCAGGATAGAAGAAGGCGGTCTCGTTCAGGTTTTCACGCACCTGAACATGGTTGAGTGCCGCTTCATCGGCAGAAGAAAGAACCTTATTAGATCCTCCACCACCAAATTCTTCAAGCATCACCATTTTGTTCTGTAAAGCCAAGTCCATCTCAGAAAGCAAAGGTTTCGAAGAAGCAGCTCCGAAACGGGTCATCTTAGAGCCACGAATTCTCATGACTTTCGCCTCATCTCGAACCAGCTCGTCTTTCTGTATACGAACAGCCTCAACGGTTGCAAAATAAGAACGTTCCACCGCTTCCATATAAGCATAATAGCTAAAATATTTGCCATCAAACTTATCTACATCCAGTTGTTTCTGGTCGAAATATTTAGTAGGATAAACACCCAACAAATCCATCTTATAATACTTCAGATTACTCTTCCAATAGCAGCTTGGCAACCACTGGCTTAATCCCAGCGACATTTTCCAGCTATGCTCAGCCAACTGGTCGAGCGACTTGTCATAGAGTACGCTCATCAGCTGTGCCTTGGCAGGCTTGCCGTCAGGAGTGGTAATCTGCAAGGTCCACTTCTCCTTCTGTCCCGGAGTGAGACGGTCACGGAAAGTCTTCCAGGCGATGTTCAGCTTCTTCTCCGGCAGAGGACGGGCGATATTGATGGTTCGGGCATAGCATTCTCCGTTCTTCACGAAACTATAGTTGATGACCACGCCCGACGCATATTCCTCCTTGTAGGTGAATGGCAGGGTCACGATACTGTCGCCCAACTCCCAGGCACCTTTCTCCAGCAGTTTGTTGCCGGCGATGATGGAATAAACGATGTGCGCTCCGTTTTCAGAAGAACCCACCTGCACGTATACCGGCTTTCCATCACGAGGGAAGGTCTTCGCCGTCTGATAATACCATTCGGTGGTTGTTTCCATCGGATGGGTATCCTTCATGCTGAAAAGGGTGAACTTCTGCTGCAGGGTATCTGTTCCGCAGATTGCCTCCAGCTGATGAACGCCCGATTTCCGAACCTGGGCAGAAGAAGCGTTATATTCCTTGATGGCGATAGGAGCATTTGCCTCAGCCACCTTCCATTCGCCTTTATCAATGCGATATTTCAGCTGGCTCGAAATCGGCATTCCACTGGCATTTCTATAAGCAAAAGTCACGGTCTTCAAACTGTCTACCTCTATCCGCTTCGGCATATCCACCGAGAAAGCAGTAGACCTGGTGCCCAAAGGCAGACTCATCTCGCCTTCATGACTCTCGCCGCTGATATCCGTAACCACGGCAGAAACCGTGAAATTAAAGAAGCGGGCGATGCGCATGAAGTCGTTCTTCTCCGATTCTGCAACCTCCAATGGGATTTCCACCTCAAAGGTTCCGTCCTCGCGGGTCACGGTGGAATCTGTCTTTACCAGCTTATCGGAAGAACTGGCACCCCTCCACCACATCTGGTTTCTGCGGGTCACCTTATATTCCACCTTGGCTCCCTGCACAGGCACACCAGCATAGGTCTTGGCTGTAGCCTTCACCACTATAGTATCGCCCCAGGTATATCGCTCGTTCACCTTCGGGAAAGTAATCTCGAAGGTAGGACGCTTGTATTCCTCAACTCTGATATATTCGCTTGCCTGACCATTCACGGAGATAGAAAACATTCCCGTCTTTCCCTCCTTCGGCAATTCGAAATCAACCGAAGCCGTACCGTATTCATCGGTCGTAGCCTTCTGCTCAGCCACCTGCTTCCATTCAGCGTCTCTCAGGATAAACTTCAGTTCCTTGCTCTTGCCCAGCACGCTGGCATCCAAGCCCTTCTTCACGATAAAGGAGACGGCAGTGGCATGCACCTTCTGTCCCGGGCGATAGATGCTGCGGTCGGTAAACAGCTGATATGCTGTCTTGTCATCCTTCTGCTCGAAATAGCGGTCACGGCTGAGATAGATGTATTTGGCTGGCGCATACTTATCTGCAGAAGTGGAAATCAACACCTCTCCATCTACATTCTTGAAGTAAGCCTCACCATTGCTGTCAGTAGTCAAGCGGGCATGAACCAGTCGCTTATGCTTGCCCGTCTTCACATCATAATCCTTTTCATAGAGTTCAATCTTAGCCCCGGCAATAGGCTGGCCATCGGTAGCATTCACCACTACATAGCGATGCTTATCATCAGGCAACTGCTGGATCATCACCGCCAAATTGCTCACATAGAAGAGTTTGCGCTGCGGAGCGATGCCGGTATTATCCGAAGTAACCTCCATCAGATAGGCACCCAGCGGCAGATTGCCACCGATTTCGATGGAATCCTTCACCTCTTCATAATCCGGACGACCGTAGTAGTTCCTGCTGTAATCCTTCTGATGCAGCTTCGTAGTCTTCTTCAGGAGCATCTTATAGGTAGCCTCATCCTGCGCATCATAATTATTATCTGCCGTGATATCAAGACGGGAAATGCTGAACTTCAGGTTCTGGAGATTGCGCACATTCAGATGCACCCACGCCTTCTCTCCTGGACGCAATACCTGCGGCATATCCTGCACCTGGAACATCGGTTCGGTGAGTCGCTTCTGCGCATTTCTCAGTTCGTTCATTCTCGACCATCCGCCCCAGCGGCTCAGCGCATAGTTGATATAGTTGAGCTTATCCTGCGGTTTGGCATCGGAAGAACGCTCCATGAAGCGGTAGTGCTCCACGGCAAGTTCGCCTGCCTCCGGAATATCCTGATAAACGTGGATGAGCGAGTCGATGGTATGGAGATACTTCGACTTCTTCACCTCTCTCACGTCGTCCTGACTGTATTTTTCAATGAGCTTATAGGCACAGAGACATGCCGCTCCCCGATTGCCCACCTTATTATAATAGGTATACATCAGTAGATACGCCTCCTTGCTGTCTGACTCGAATCCGATGAGATGCAGCAGATCGTTGTTAAAGGAACTGCCATCCACGCCCTTCTGCGTCAATGGAACATACTCTGTAGATGTATGTCGAGCAAGAAGTTCAGGCTGTTCCAGGGCTTTCTTGAAGAACTCCTGGCTTTTCTTTTCGCTGACCTTGCCCAGCACGGCATATCTCACCGCCTTCAAAACCGGGTTCTTCTCCTTCAGCACCTCGGCTTCCATCCGCTTCACGTTCGGTTCCAGCGAGTCAGCAGAAATCTCTTTCCAGAGAGTCATCTGCCTCATCTCAGCCGCCAGCAGCTGTCCATAATCATTTGCCGCCGAAGCCTTGGCGATGATTTTCTTCATCACCGCGATTTCGCTCTTAGGCTGGTCCTTCTGAGCAATGATTTCAGCTTGCTTCCACAAGTTGTCGTATGTCTGTGCCACAGTTTGCTGCAGGGCAAGCAGGGCTATGAGGAGTGTTAGAATGTTTCTTTTCATAAGCCAACAGTATATTATGTTAATTACAATCTGTTAAACATCAAACTTTCTACTGCAAAAATACAAAAAAAAACTGTTTTCTAACCCCGAAACTGAAACTTTTTATTATCTTTGCACCAAAATAAAAGAATTTATCTAAAAATAACATTAAAAAAACAATGGCAGAGAAAAAGTACGGTCATTTTGATGACGCCAATCGCGAGTACGTGATTACAGATCCTAAGACTCCATGGCCTTGGATCAATTATTTGGGTAACGAGGATTTCTTCTCGCTCATCTCAAATACAGCAGGTGGTTATTCCTTCTACAAGGATGCCAAGTTCCGTCGCATCACCCGTTATCGCTACAACGGTGTGCCGATGGATAACGGCGGTCGCTATTTCTACATCAAGGATGGCGATACCGTATGGAACCCAGGATGGAAACCTTGCAAGACACCGCTCGACAGCTACGAGTGCCGCCACGGCATGAACTATACCCGCATCACGGGCAGCAAGAACGGCGTGGAGGCAAGTGTGCTCTTCTTCGTTCCGCTCCATACATGGGCTGAGGTGCAGAAGATGACGCTGAAGAACCAGACTAAGGAGGTGAAGACCCTCAAGGTATTCTCCTTTGCCGAATGGTGCCTCTGGAATGCTGCTACCGACATGGAGAACTTCCAGCGCAACTTCTCTACGGGAGAGGTGGAGGTAGAGGGTTCTACCATCTATCACAAGACCGAATACCGCGAGCGCCGCAACCACTATGCTTTCTACACCGTGAATACAGAGATTCAGGGATATGATACCGACCGCGAGAGCTTCATCGGACTCTACAACGAGTTTGCCGAGCCTGAGGCAGTCATCGAAGGCAAGCCACGCAACAGCTTTGCCCACGGCTGGAGCCCTATCGCATCTCATTATATAGAGGTTACCCTGCAGCCGGGCGAGAGTCGCGACCTCATCTTCCTCCTGGGATATGTGGAGAACGAGCAGGACAAGAAGTTCAGCGCCAAGAAGGTGATCAACAAGGAGAAGGCTCATGAGCTTATAGCCAAGTTTGATACCACCGAAAAGGTGGACGCTGCCTTCGCAGAACTCAACCAGTACTGGGATAACCTGCTGAACATCTTCACCGTGAAGAGCGGCAACGACAAGTTAGACCGCATGGTGAACATCTGGAACCAGTATCAGTGCATGATCACCTTCTGTATGTCGCGTTCGGCAAGTTTCTTCGAGAGCGGCATCGGTCGAGGCATGGGCTTCCGCGATTCCAACCAGGACCTCGTAGGCTTCGTTCATCAGATTCCTACCCGTGCCCGCCAGCGCATCATCGATATCGCCAGCACCCAGTTCCCTGACGGTGGCTGCTACCACCAGTATCAGCCGCTCACCAAACGCGGCAACAACGATATCGGTGGCGGTTTCAACGACGACCCTTGCTGGCTCATCTTCGGTACCGTGGCATACATCAAGGAAACGGGCGACTTCTCTATCCTCGCTGAGCAGGTGCCTTTCGACAACCAGCCGGGCACAGAAGTAAGCCTCTTCGAGCACCTCAAGATTTCAATGAACCATGTTATCAACAACCTGGGTCCACACAAGTTGCCGCTCATCGGCAGAGCCGACTGGAACGACTGTCTGAACCTGAACTGCTTCTCCTGGGATCCTAACGAGAGTTTCCAGACCACCGAGAACAAGGGCGAAGGCAGCAAGGCTGAAAGCCTGATGATTGCCGGCCTGTTCGTAGTAACCGGCAAGGACTATGTAGCCCTCTGCAAGCAGCTTGCCAAGGAAGCCGTGAACAGCCATGAAGGCGAAATCGCCGGACTAGCCGAGGAAGATTACCTGGCAGAAGCCGAGCGTATGCAGCAGGCGGTAGACGCAATGAGCGAAGCCGTGAAGCAGCATGGATGGGACGGCGAATGGTTCCTCCGTGCCTACGATTTCTTCGGCAACAAGATAGGTAGTGATGAGAACGAAGAAGGCAAGATCTTCATCGAGAGCCAGGGCTGGTGCACCATGGCTGGCATCGGACTGGAAGACGGTCTCTGCGACAAGGCATTGGACAGCGCCAAGAAGCGTCTGGAGTGCGAGCACGGAATGGTATTGAACAACCCTGCCTATACCACCTATCATGTAGAGATGGGCGAGATATCATCCTATCCTGAAGGTTACAAGGAGAATGCCGGCATCTTCTGCCACAACAATCCTTGGGTTATCATCGGTGAAACCGTAGCCGGTCGTGGCAACGATGCCTGGAACCATTATACCAAGATTCTGCCAAGCTATGTAGAAGAGAAGTATCAGACTCTGCACAAGGTAGAACCTTACGTAAACTGCCAGATGGTAGCCGGTAAGGATGCAGCCAAACCGGGCGAAGGAAAGAACTCCTGGCTCACCGGTACAGCAGCATGGATGTGGTATACGGTCAGCGAGTTCATCCTAGGCATCAAGCCAGATTACGAGGGTCTGAACATCGACCCATGTCTCCCAAGCACCGCCCATGAGTACGAGGTAACCCGCAAGTTCCGTGGTGGCGAATACCACATCGTGGTAAAGAACCCAGAAGGCAAGGAGAAGGGCGTCAAGCAGATAACCGTTGATGGCAAGGCTATCCCAGGCACCATCATTCCATGTCAGGAAGGCAAACACGAGGTAATCGTAGAAATGTAAATAAATAAAAGAGGATGCGTCATGAGTCCATGGCGCATTCTCTTTTTTATTTCTTTAATCGTCCCACAGATATCACAGATAACGCAGATTTAGGATTTTAGAATTTGTAAAGAATTACGAGTAAAGGAACCCCTCTGAAAAACTGAAGGTTGTGAAGGAAGGGTCACAAAAAAACTGAAATCTGAAATTAAAAACTCATTTTTATATGCAGCGTAGAGTAAAAAAGATGTAATTATATGATTATTAGGTAATTGCAACATATTTATACCAAGTGTTAAAATGCAGTTTTTGGCATGAAATTATTATTTTGAAAAAGTGCCTTCAGTCCTTCAGCCAACATTTTTGTCCATTCTCCTTACTTTTTAACCCTATTTTAACACTCCAAAAAACTTTGCCTTCAGTTTTCGTGTCTTATTTTTTCCCTCTTTTTCCAAAGAATCAAGATTTTTCAATACGCTATTATTTTATCTCACGGAGATATAGTTTTATCTCACAGAGATAATATTTTATCTCTCAGAGATATTTTCCCTATCTAATAGCTTCTTTAGAACACCCCCAAGGAAAAACAAAGAAATTCCAGAAAAAGCTTGCGGATTTGAAAATAAAGTCGTAACTTTGCGCTGTAGATTAAAAAACAGATGGTTATGAAGTACTTAGATCCTAAGGCAGACCTCACGTTCAAGAAGATATTCGGCAATCATCCTAAAAGACTGATCAGCCTTCTGAACGCCCTCCTGCCACTCAGCGAAGAAGAGCAGATACAAGAAATCAAGTATCTGCCCACAGAACTTGTGCCCCAGCTCGAAGGGGGCAAGAATACCATTGTTGATGTACTCTGTACCGACGTCAGAGGCAGGAAGTTCTGCGTGGAGATGCAGATGGAATGGTCTGATGCCTTCCAGCAGCGAGTACTGTTCAATGCATCCAAGCTCTATGTGAGTCAGGCTAAAAAGGGAGGAAAATACAGTGAACTCCAACCAGTGTATTCTCTCAACCTGATAAATGATATCTTTGCGCATGATACTCCGGATTTCATCCACAACTACCGCATCGTGCACGACAAGGACAGTAATAAGGTCATCGAGGGATTGCATTTCACCTTCATAGAACTCCCTAAGTTCACTCCTTATTCCATCTCCGACAAGCGCATGATGGTGCTGTGGCTCCGTTTCCTCACGGAAATCAATTCCAACACGAAGGAGATTCCTTCCGACCTACTTAATGACCCGGAGATAGGAAAAGCCGTAGAGGAACTGGAGATTTCCGGATTCACAGATGCCGAACTCTGGGCCTACGACAAGTTCTGGGATTCCGTAAGCGTTGAAAGAACCCTCATAGATGACAGCTACCAGAAAGGTAAGGAAGAAGGCATGGAAAAAGGCAGAGCTGAAGGTAAAGAAGAAGGCATGAACCAGCGAAGCCTTGAGATTGCCAGAAAGATGCTGGCACAGGGTATAGATGAAGCAATGGTCATGGATATGACGGGGCTGACGGCAGAGGAAATCAAGCAGATGAAACTCTAGTCATGCAGCGCTCCATCAGACCGCATGGCGTCATCCTTCGGCATCCCTGATACTACCAAAAGGGTCTATACGCCACCCGATTATCGTGGCATATAGACCTTTTTTTCTATTGTATCTGTGAAAATCTGTGGACTCTGTGGGACAAGAAATAACTCCCGCAGCTTTAACTTTCCCTTCTGCCGCCGATTTTCAATTCGCAAACGTCGCAGATTTTTACCGAGTAAAACCTAAGAATCCAAAAACAATCTCATATTTTTTTTGTATTTTGGGGATAAAAAAATCCACAGCGAGCTTCAACAGCGGGCCGTGGACTTCTAGAATACAATTCTATAAACCTAAAAAACTAAACCTATAAACCTAAAAACCTAACTAACCTAAACTTAAAAACTTTTACCTTAAACTTAACCTAAAACAACTAAACCTAAACTTATAATCGTAAACCATATCATCCCGAAACGAATCGATTCACCGTAAGTAAACCAAACCTTTCTGAATTCTGGTGCAAAGATAAGGTTTTTCTGTATATAATAGGTGAAAAAATCGTTCAAAAAACAGCAATTTTTGGCATTTTTACGCATCAAGAACGATTTATTGTATCAAATGAACGATAATTATTCGCTCAAAAGACGATCAGACGAAAAAGAAATTGGTTTTTCAGAGGATTTTTTGTAATTTTGCAGGCAAAAAACAGATAATCATGAAGAAGATTTTATACTTCGTGGCTGCCATTGCCGCCACAACCCTTATTACGACAACCGGTACCAGCTGCAAGTTCGCACCCGAACAGCAGGATGGTGACACCGTGGCTGCCAGCGAGTTCTATCCGGAAGACACATCGTCTGCCCACGCCAAAAAGATGGCGAAAAAGACAGCTGAGCAGGCTGCCATCGTGGACAGTACCGACATATTTTATATAGGCAGCGGTTCTACCAAGGATATCATCCAGCTGGTATCCTACCCTTCACGCCGCGACACCTTTATATATAGTAAGACCCTACATATCAAGGTGAAGGGTAATGCCGACATCAACCACGTGGTAAGAGTAGACTACTATCTGCTGAACGGCAAGGATTCGCTGGTGAAATATGTAGAGGAGGTGAAACTCGATGCGAAGAAATAATTCCCGTAAAACACGCCCTCTCAATACACACAAACCTGGTCAAGGACCAAGCCTTCGTCCAATGCCTTGATGAGAATGCGATGCTTCTTCATTCTGGCTACTGGCAATGTAAAGGATACGCGAGCCTGACATTGCAGGGTGTTCACCTTCCATAGCTCACTTCTGCCTCTGGTCTGAACCTCCCTTTCAACCGGATTTCCTGCGTCCAGCGACAGAGAGAAACGAAGTTTGTCATCCATAGGATGAGTCGGAACCCAGCGAACTTCGATGGTAACCGAATCACCCTTCACCTTCTTACCGTCGAAAACAAAACCTATCTCTTGATTTCGGACTATACTAATCGCCTTACATTCGTAACCCAATCCCTTCCACAAGTAAAGAGGACTGGCTGAAATGCAATCGTTGGCGCTCAAACATGCTATATATTCAGGATCTTTTGCCAAAGGCTGGGTAGCCACGGTATGAGGCACACGGTTGAATACCGGCAGCCTGCGTGGCTGGAAATCCATCATGCGGTTCCACTTGCCCTGATTGTAATAACCCTCATTGTATATCTTGGTGAGACTGATTATGCTGTCGTAAGCCGCCTCGCTCTTCTTCCAATACTCGGCAGAAACATCACGGGAAGAACCAGAAATTTCCTTTCCGTGGCGAGCCAGCTGCCCATAAAGGAGTTTATTGTTCATCTGGGCAACAGCCTGCACGGGATATTTGAATAGCTGATAGAACTCATCCTTGCGTTCCTTAGGCAATTCGCCCTTGGCTATCGCCTTATCGAGCATTCCCCCTATCTTCTCTGCCCTGTCAGAAATCGACTTGTAATCAGCCAATCTTGCCCGGATATAGACTTCGCTCCATGGCAGGTCAGAGATAATCTTATATTTCGGATTTCTTTCCTCGCATCGTGTATTCGCCATGAACTCCGGCTTGCGGATATACGCCAGCCGATAGCTCTCCTGCATCACCGGCAGCATCTCTGCAGCCAGCTTCTTGCCGAATTCGCGGGTCCAGAAGTTCTTCTCATGCTCTGCCAGCCATTCATTGTTAGGTTGCAGCTCCTTCTCTGGGGTATCGCCCGAATAGATGCGGTTCATATTCCACGCCATATCCAGGAAGAGCTCTATCTGATACTCAGCAGGCTTGATATCGCCCACATTGAGAATCCAGAACTTCTGAATGCCTTTGTGCCAGGCTTCAGACATCTGCTGGTAGAGTAAAGCTGGCGAGAAGGTGCCGAGCCAGAGATAATCATGAGGACGGCCCCAATAACTCACGTGATAGTAGATGCCGTTACCACCCTTGCGGGCACGCTCTTCGGCTGTAGGAAAGTGGCGCACCATACCATAATTGTCGTCGCACCATACGAGGCATACATCCTCAGGCACCTGCAGGCCTGCATGATACACATCGAGCACCTCCTTGTAAGGCACGAACAGCTGAGGTACCTGCGCCACATCCTTATTCACATATTTTCCCAATAACTCTCTCTGCGCCTTCAAGACGCTATCTAATACTGTTTTCTGTTCCTCAGTTGTCTTGGCTCCCTGCATGGCTCCATCATGAACGCCACGCATTCCGATGGTATAGAGGATAGGCTGACCAGCCACCTCCTTCACACGGTCTTCCCAGAACTGGAGCACATTCTCCCTGTTGTTCAGAAAATCATATTCTCCTACTCCTCTCATCTTCCATTCGCCAGCCGTACTCGAAGCCATCGGCTCACAATGGGAACCTCCGATGTAGATGCCATACTGCAGGGCCACCTCTCTGTTGCCTTCTGTCAGGAAGAAAGGACGGGTACATTCGTGCATCGCCGGCCAGTAGGTATTGGCACGAAGGCGGAGCAGGAGTTCGAAGATGCGGGCATTGGTCTTCGGACCTATATGACCTGGAATATCCGATGGTTCATAGGTCTTTCCCGACCATGGCATCAGTCCCCAATCCTCATCATTGATGAAGATGCCTCTATACTCCACCGATGGTGACTGCTCATTGTGATATCCTTCCTTCAGGGAGAATGCCTTGAGCTGCTTAGGCTCGGCATCTGCCCACCATTTCCACGGTGAAACGCCCAAGAGGCGAGACACCTCGAGGATGCCGTAAGCCAATCCATGATCATCGCTACCTTTTATATATAGGCAGCCATTGGCTGACTTTAGCAGGAAAGCTTCCTTCTTGTAGGCGAAGGCAGCGGCATCCCTCTGCAGGATGATGGAACTATTAACAGAAGTATTAACAAGTTTCATTTCCGAGCCCAGCACTTTTCGGATATCGCCCTTCAACATCTTCAAAGCTGTCTTAGCCACGGGTTCCATCCGGGCAGTATCAGCAGAAACCACCACCATCTGCCCGCTCTTCACTTCGAAAGCATTCGAAGCAAGACTCATCAGCATCGCCAAACTCTGAGTTATAATATACTTATATGTCATATATGATATTCTTAATAATTAATAATTTATATTTTCTGTTACTATAACCGACTATATCTTTTGTTTTCTGCTGCAAAATTAATACGAATAATTGGAAGAGAACACCTAAAATTCGTATAAAAAACAGCAAAATTCGTCAATCCTGCTACATTTGAATGATTTGTATCATTGGGCGAACAAAAAAACTACATTTCTATTTAAAATAAGATCATTCCGGCTGCTTATACTCGATGCCGAGTTCATCATCAACTGTGGCGATGACACCCAGAAATTGCCCCATGGCCACATGCGGTCCAAGAGGGTGTAAAAACAAAAAGGCTAGCGTGCGCTTGTGCATGCTAGCCCTTTTTATATTTCATCAGAATTAATCACTAATAACTAATCACTAATCATAGAATCCCGGCTGCTTATACTCAATGCCCAGTTCATCATCTACTGTTGCGATGACACCCTGAATCTGACCCATGGCAAACATACGGCCGAGGAGAGTGTAACCGGCATTGTGACCATGATTGCTCTCATCGAATACGCCACCTGGCTCATCAGTGAAGGTCATACCGTGGTCTACTCGCATTGGCAATCGACGACCGGAATTGCACTTGCCTTCCTGCTCAGCCTTCTCAAAGATGCGGCAAAGTTCAATGAGATGGCCGCGACCACCCAAGTGAGAAGCCTCTGTAAAGTTCCCGTTAGGGAAGATGTAGCAAGAGCGCAGATGAACAAAATGAGTGCGGTCAGCAAACTGCTTAGCCATTGCCACACAGTCGTTGTGCTCGCCGGCAGAGAATGAACCTGCACAGAAAGTCAGACCATTGTGCTTGTTTGGCACAGCATCGAGCATCCACTGGATATCCTCGGCACGACCGATGATTCTTGGCAAGCCGAATACAGGATAAGGAGGATCGTCTGGGTGAACACACATGTTGATATCGTATTCATCGCAAATAGGCATGATAGCCTCCAGCCAGTACTTCATGTTCTCCTGCAACTTCTTCTTGTCGATGCCATCGTAAAGCTTCAACAGGTCGCGGAACTTCTGGACAGGAGCAGAATCGCCCTCACTGAAGTTACCCGATACGAAACCCTGGGTCTTGATGATGATATTCTCTACCAGGGCATGATCCTGCTCTGGTGTAGAAGTCTTCTTGATTTCATCAGCCTCAGCCACGAGGTCTCTGCCCCACTTGTGCTCCTTAGAGAACTCAGCCCAATCCTCACGGGCGCCTTCACGCTGGAGGATATAGATGTCGAAGTAGGCAAACTCGCCCCAGTTCATATAGAGGTTGTTGGCTCCGTTAGGATTGTCGTGAGACAAATCGGTACGTGCCCAGTCCAAAACCGGCATGAAGTTGTAGCAGATGCACTTGATGCCTTCCTCACCCAGGTTGCGGAGACTTTCCTTGTAAACCTCAATCTGATGGTCGCGGTCAGGACCGCCATATTTCAGGGTTTCAACCACAGGCAAAGACTCAACCACGCTCCATTTCATGCCATAAGACTCGATGTACTCCTTGAGTTCATGAATCTTCTCGCGTGTCCAAACTTCACCCAGAGGCACATCGTGCAATGCTGTCACGATACCCTCCACACCTATCTGTTTCAGCTGGGCAAGCGTAATCTTATCCTTCTTGCCAAACCAGCGCCATGTTCTTTCCATATATCTTTATATATAATGTATTGGTTAAATCAAAAAAATGAATTATCTTGCAGCAACGTACTTGTGCAATGTCTGTCTTACGGCACCCTTGCCGGCGAAGAGTTCCTTCACCATGCCTTCTATCTGCTCGCCGAAGCCAGCCTCGTAGAGATCGAGTCCGAATACATCCTTGCGAGAATAGAGGTTCTTGAGGCAAGAGTAGTCCTGATCAGCCTTGCCTACCTCCAGAGGAGCCACGATGGCCTGCAGTTCTGCCAACAATGGGTCGGAAGATGGCTCGAATGGCTTCAGATTATCATCCAATGCCTTGAGATAACGGGCATAACCTGCCAATACCAGAGGAATCAACACAAGGTTGCTCTTGTCGAGACCACGGTCGATATACTTCTTGATAGTCTCACCGAAACGGATAGAGAGTTTCTGGCTGGTATCGGTAGCGATACGCTGAGGAGCATCTGGCATGAATGGGTTAGGCAGACGCTTGTTGATAACGGTGCCGATAAACTCGTATGGATTCAACACACCTGGATCTGTTACTACTGGCATTGCCTCGATATAACCTATCTTCTGGATGAAGGCACGAAGATCATCATCAGCCATCTCTGCAGAAATCAAGGTATAGTCGAGCATGCATCCATAGATAGACATCGCTGTATGGAGAGGGTTCAGACAGGTGGTTACCTTCATGGTCTCAACCTCATCCACAGTCTTGCGGGATGTATAGAGCGCACCGCCCAACTCCAATGGCGGACGACCGTTGGTATAAGTATCCTCGCAAACAAGATACTGCACTTCCTCGGCATTTACGAAAGGAGCGGTGAAAGTATGCTTCTCGGTGATAATCGTATTGTTATCCTCGAAACCATCCTCAGCGAGCATCGCCTGTACCTTCTCGTGTGGACGAGGAGTAATCTTATCAATCATAGACCAAGGATAGGTAATCTTGCTGCTGTCATTGATATAATCTACGAAACCAGCCTCTACGACACCATCCTGTGCCCAACGCTCAGCATAAGCCTTTACGCCAGCCTTAACATGGTCGCCGTTGTGAGAACAGTTGTCGGTAGACTGAAGAGTAAGTGGCAACTTGCCTGCCTTATAACGCTCATAGAGAAGAGCGGTAAGCTTACCCATAGCAAATACTGCATCAAGACCACGTGCCAAATCTGCATCATTATAAGAATATCCCTTCTCGGTGATGGTAAAAGTAACCATCTGCAAAGATGGAGCCTGGAAAATCTGAACCAAACGCGCCCAGTCGTCAGCAAACTGCTTGTCAGCCTTGATACTTTCGGTAATAGATGCGATAACCTTCTTTTCGATAGTACCATTAGACTGGAGGCCTACGAGAAGAGAGAGATTATTGTAAGGACGATAAGCCTTATCGATAATTTCGTAGTCGAAGCTTTCAGCAACAATAACACCACGATCGTACTTGCCGGTGTTAAGTGCATCGTTAAGAATAGCAGCAGGGAACGCACGGAAGATGTTACCAGCACCAAAGTGAACCCAAGTAGGTTCATCATGCGTCTTCTTAGCTACAGCAGCAATATCATACTTAGGGAGCTCATAACCTTTGGCTTCCCATTCTGTAGTTTGAAAGTTGTTAGAAAGAATGTCATTCAGTTTCATAATTAATAATTATTGATGTTGTTTTATGTAAATTTTTGCCTTTTTATAAGCAATACAATGATTCCTCTTCTGTTTAGTCAGAGCAAAATTACGAATTTAATCTGAAATACCGCTCCTTTTTAGAGATTATTTCAAAATATTGAACAAATAGAAACTTAAATTGAACAATTAGAAATGTTTCGGTAACAAAAAATGCTTTTCGCCCTGTTTCCTTTTTAACCAACAGCAGACTATTTGTATACACTTTACAGATTATCCAGTTCCTTGATCTGCTTTTTCGGTGTCACTCCAAGTCCCTTCAGGCTCTCTACCCTTCTCATCACATTGCCGGTGCCGTCATAGAGTTGCTTCTTAGCCTTATCAAAAGTACCCGAAAGGCGGGTTATCAGATCCCCCACACTCATAAAGGTATCTTCGAAGCCAGCCACCTTATCATACAGGTCAGCTGCCGTCTTCACGATTTTCTCCACATTCTTGTTCTGCCGGTCATACTGCCAGAGATTATAGGCAAGCTGGAGTGCCATGAGCAGATTGCTTGGTGAGATGATGATAATCTTCTTCTGATAAGCATAACGGCTGAGATCCGGCTGCTGCTTCATCGCTGCGATATAGCTGGTCTCGTTAGGAATGAACATCAGTACGAAGCCGATGGCATCATCCACCAGTTTAGAATAGTCTTTGGCTGCCAGTTCATCGATGTGCTTTCGTACGCTCAGCGCATGTGCCTTCATCAGGCGTTCCTGTTCAGCCTCATCTTCAGCTGCCAGAGCATCGGAATAGGCGGTAAGCGAAACCTTGGAATCGATGACCACACTTCTGCCTTCCGGGAATCTGACGATGACATCCGGACGATAGTTCTTTCCCTCTTCATCTTTCGTATTCTCCTGAATGAAGAATTCCTCATCTTTACGAAGTCCGCTGTTCTCCAAGATGGTTTCCAGCACCATCTCGCCCCAGTCGCCCTGCATCTTGCTGTCGCCCTTCAATGCCTTGGTCAGGTTGGCAGCATCGGAGCCAATCTTCTCGGTCTGCTCCTTCAGGTTCAGTACAGCCTGCTGCTGTTCCTGCTGGAAGAGTTTCATCGTGGCTTCGAAGGTGTTCTGCAGTTCCTTCTTGTTCACCTCGTTCTGGGTTTTGCTCTCCTCTACCGATTTCTTGAAATCAGCAAACTGATCCTTGATAGGTTTCAGGAGTTCATCCATCTGCAGACGGTTGTTTTCCTGCAGAGCCGACTGCTTGGCAGCCAACTGCTCAGCCGCCACCTTCTGCTGTTCTATCGTCATTCGCTGCATTTCCTGCTTCAGGCTCTCGAGTTTCTGTGCCCACTGCTGGTCGCTTTCCGCCCTGAGTCTGGCGGCATACTGTCGTTCGTTCTCCATCTGAACTTTTAAGGATTGAACTTCAGAAGCATGAGAATCCTTCAGACCTTGAACTTCTACAGCATGAGATTGCTTCAAGGATTGAACCTCAGAAGCATGATGCAGATTGCTCTGTTCAATGTTAGCCTGCAGCACCTGCGCCTTCGCAACAAGCTGCGTTTTCTCCTCTCCCGCACTTTTTGCTTCCATCAGTTTTCCCACGAAGAATCCGATGGCAAGCCCTATGATGATTCCAATTACTATTTCCATTTATCCTTGTTTTGAATGATTCTGTAAATCTGCAAAAATTATGATTTGCAAAAGTAATCATTTCAAGACATAACACCAAACATCATGGGGGATTCTTGTAGATATTTAACTCTTCGCATTTTACTATGCAAACAAAAAGAGCGCACCGCTATTGGCACGCTCTTTTCTTTAACTCATCTTTTAAATATACTTTATCGGTTGGCTGATTTCCATAGATAAGTATCAGTACAATGGATATCAGCACTCTGGTCAGCAATCATCAACTTGAAGTCACCTTCCTCCAATCTCCATTTGCCATCCCAACCAACGAAGGCCAAATCGTCTGCCTTTAATTCAAAGGTCACGGTCTTGGTCTCACCAGGCTGAAGCTCTATCTTGTTGAAGGCACGGAGACGACGACCATCAGGAACCATACTGGCGATGAGATCGCTGCTGAACAAGAGGACACTCTCCTTGCCTGCCACCTTTCCCGTATTCTTCACATCCACGCTCACCTTGATGATGTCGCCGTGGCGGAAATCAGACTGAGAAACCTTCAGGTTGCTATATTTGTAAGAGGTATAACTCAAACCATATCCGAAGCCCCACTGCTGGGTAATCTTCGCATTGTAGTCGTAAGCACCTTCCATCGTACCCACCTCCTCACTCTTCTTGAAGTCATAGTTGGCGAGCGAATTGATTTCCTTAGGATAGGTGTAAGGCATCTTGCCACTGAAGTTTGACTTGCCCGATACCAAGTTTACCAAGGCATCGCCGCCCATGTTGCCAGGGATAAGGATGTCGATGATGCCCTGTGCCAATGGTTCGATGTCAGCAATGAGACGAGGACGACCTTCATTCAATACCAGAACGACAGGCTTACCGGTCTTGGCGAGTTCCTTCACGAGATTGCGCTGGTTCTCTGAGAGCCAAAGGTCGGTCAGATTGCCCGGAGTCTCTGTGTAAGAGTTCTCACCGATGCAGGCAACGATGACATCAACATTCTTTGCAGCATCAACTGCGCCCTGAATCTGAGGTTCGTTCTCCTCCCAGTATTTTCCCTTCTCATTATAGGTAACACCCTGGTTCAAGATAACATTCTCCTTGCCATACTCATTACAGAATGCCTCATAGATGGTATTGTACTTGCCGGCAAACTCATCAGCACGATGCCCCTGCCAGGTATAGCTCCATCCACCGTCCAGGCAGCGCATCTGATTGGCATTAGGACCCGTAAGTAGAATCTTCTTGCCATGCTGCAAAGGAAGGATATTACCCTCGTTCTTCAGGAGCACCATACTCTCGGTAGCTCCCTCCAAGGCGAGCTTGGCAAACTCCTCGCCACCAAACTTAGGATAATTCTTCAGTTTCTGGGTTGGTTTTTTGAAGAGGTCGAGACGGTACTTCATGCGAAGCACACGGCGACAGGCATCGTCGATGCGACTCATCGGAATCTTACCTTCCTTCACCAGTTCTACAAGGTAGCCACAAGCATCGCAAGAATAAGGTTCCATAATCATATCGATACCAGCATTGATGGCAATGCGGAGCGCATCCTTCTTGTCCTTTGCCACCATCTCACGAGTATAAAGATTGTTGATGTCTGCCCAGTCGGTGATGAGCACACCATCCCATCCTGTCTCTTCCTTCAGCCATCCTGTCAGGATGTCCTTGTTGGCGTGCATCGGCATACCATTGACGGAAGCGGAATTCACCATCACGGTCAAGGCTCCAGCCTGCAGACCCGCCAGGAAAGGAGCGAAGTGCTTCTCTCGCAAGTCGGCAGGAGAGATATAGGCTGGCGTACGGTCTTTACCGGTCCAAGGCACACCATAGCCCATGAAGTGCTTCATTGAAGTGGCAATGTGATACTGGTCGATGTTGTTTGGGTCCTCGCCCTGGAAACCATAGACCATCGCCTTGCCCATCTCTGAACTGAGGTAGCAATCCTCGCCAAAGTTCTCCCAGATGCGAGGCCAACGGGCATCACGACCGAGATCAACGGTAGGACTGTAAGTCCAAGGCACGCTCACTGCACGAGTCTCATAAGCGGTAGCCTCAGCCGAACGGCGAGCTATCTCACGATTGAAGGTGGCAGCCACATTGATGTTCTGCGGGAAGAGGGTTCCGCCCTGTGTATAAGTAGAACCATGGTTCTGGTCGAGACCGAAGACACAAGGGATGCCGATGCGCTTCATCGAGATCTTCTGGATTTGCGCGATGTACTTCTCCCACTGCTTGGCGGTTGGTGCGCAGGTATTTGGAGCGTTGAGGATAGAGCCAATCTTATAGCGGGAAAGGATAGAATCGGTCTTGTGCTCGTCGATATAGAACACACCGTTCTTGTCGTTGGCACCAAAGAGGTCGGTCACCAATTCCATCATCTGACCTATCTTTTCCTCCAAGGTGAGTTTCTTCAGGGTTTGTTCTACCTGAGCCTCAATCTTAGGGTCGCTCTTGATAACTGGAACATTGGCACTGGCTGTATAAGCCAATGCCAACATTGAAATAGAAAATAATATTTTCTTCATAAGTCGTAAAGGTTTGACGTTTTATGATAAAAACGGAAATCTTTCCAATATATTATTCAATAGTTACTTTTTTTACGGTGTAACCGTCACCCACGAGGAGGAGACCATTCTGCTCTGTCAAGAGTTGGATAGAGAGGTCGGTCAGTTCAAACTCCCATTTAGCAGGTCCATTCACCATAATGTCGCCACGCTCTGGGTCGCCCTTACCAGTAAGGATGTTGTTCCACCAAGCTGTGGCAGCGGTACCCTGACCGTTTCCATCCACATAAACACGGAGGATGGTGCCAGCCTTCACCTTTGAGAGGAAGGTATCCTTCAAGGCATCGAAAGGAGTGCCCCATGTCACGGCAAACTCACCTTCCCAGAGGGTATTCTCCATAGATGGACGAGCCTCGGTGGTTACCTTGATGGTACCGCCAGGGAACTGGTTGCCCTCACCATCTACCAAAGTGATATCATAGTCACCATTCTCCAAACCTGTAGGAGCAGTGAGCTTCAAGGCTGTGCCCTCTTCGAGAACCTCGAAGGCTACTTCCTTGCCACCTACCATTACTTTAGTAACTGTACCGAGATTCTTGCACTTATGGATAGTGGTCTCAGCACCTGGAGCTACCCAAAGCTCGATGGCATTGGTACCCAGGGCTGGGTCATCGGCAGCAGGAGTCACGGTAACGTTCAAGGTGCGGGATGTGCTCTTGCCCTTGGTGGTGGTTGCCACAATCTTCAGTTCATGATTACCTACAGGCAATGTCTGGTCGATAGTGGTACCTTCATAAATCTGAGTGCCATCGAGCAACCATGTCACAGTGGTGTAGTGAACAGGAGTCACCTTGATTTCCAACTTATAATTAGTCTTGCGGTCTATCTTGGAATCAGCCAAGTCGGTGTTCAAGATACGTGGATCGTCATCTTCGCTGACAGTGAAGTATGGTTCATCGTCAGAAGAGCAAGAAGACAAGGTAGATGTACCAGCCAGTGCGAAACCCACGGCTAAGAGCATCATCATAGCCTTCAAAACTTTTCCCTTATATTGTTTCATTGTCTTATTCATAATTAATTATTCTATTCTATTGTCCTATAAGACTTAACATTTAACACTTAACATTAAACACTACTTGCTATATCCCTTTCCGAATGGAGGATTGAAGTCTGGCTGAAGGTTTACATCAGCCTTGTCCCACCAGAGGTGCTTGTGCCAATCGTCTGTACCACCCATGCGGTCGATGGCAGCCTTGTAGTTGGCATTGTTGTACTGAGCTTCCAACTCAGGATACTGCAAGCGGACAGGCATTGACCAATCGGAATCCGTATAAGTGAAACCATTCTTGGTCAAGAGATCACGATTCAAGATGGCAGGATAGTCAGAGCGGCGCATGTTAGCCCAACCCTCAGAAGGGTTCATCATGTGGAGAATCCAAGCCTGGGTGTTGATGGTCTCCTTAGGATTGTCACCCAACGGATTGTTAGCAATGAACGCATCTATCTCTTCCTTGGAAATCTTGTTGGATGTAAGATAGTAGTTGTTGAGCAACTCCATGCTGGCACGAACACCAGCCTCGTAGTGACTCTCTGCATCACCACCACCTACTTTCCAACCCTTGGTTGCAGCCTCAGCCTTGAGGAACTCTACCTCTGCATAGCTCATCAAGTCGCCAGGACAAGAAGGCATCTCGAAGTCGATGTTCAGGCAAGGACGACTAGCTCGGGCTATATAATCAGAGTTGGCATAAGTGTTCTCGTCTATCTCTGCATACTTCTTCAAAGTAGGAAGGTCATCCAACGTTGCTGGATTCATCCAGTCAGTGTACCAGGCTGCACCAGGGTTGCAAGGCTCCTCACCGAGACCCTTGTTCTGGAAGTAAGCCAGGAAATCATCGGTCAAGTCGATATTCTGTTCCTTATCTGGCTTCACCTGACTACGCTTGATATTGTAGTAGTGACGGCAGATGCGATAGAGACGAGGGTCATTGGTATTCTGCAACTGATAGAACAAGGTAGAGCATACCATGGTAGGCGATGTGGCATCCTGACCATAGAGAGTCTCGCTCAATGCATTGGCACGGAAATCGTAGTCGTTGGCTCCATCATAATAGGTAAATGGAGCATCAGCATACTTGATATAAGCATCATCGGCTGCACTGGCGATGGCACCGGCAGCTACAGCCTTCTCAAACTCCTCCTTTGCCTTCTGTGGATTAACATCGGAAATGCGCATAGCATAGCGCATACGGAGTGCATTGGCATACTTCTTCCACTGAACTACATCACCACCCATGCTGGTAACATCACCAGAAATGTGGTCGGTACCTGTGCCAAGCTGCTTCTCGCAAGCGTCAAGTTCCTCGAAGAACCAGCTGTAGAGTTCCTCTACGGTATCATACTTAGGGGTGGAGATACCTGAGATATAACCCAGACCTGCCTCCGAACAAGGCACGTCACCGTAGGTATCTGCCAAAACTGCCGTGAGATAGACACGATGGATACGAAGTGCCGCATTCAAGTTTGCCTTGTCAGCAGAATTGTGGATGGCATCCACAAGGTTCTTGATACTGATTTCATAATAGCGGTCCCAGACACGACGGGTCATATCATCTTCTCTGAAATTAGAACCAGCGTAATTGGTTACATTCCAACCACCAGCGAAATACTGTGGAAAACCAGTTATATAGTTACGGTAGGTATCCATCAGACTGAAGTCACCGTAAGTCTGCAACAAAGCTGTTGTCAACTGTGCGTTAGGGTCGAGCTCGTTCACTTTGGTCTTGTCGGTATTGATGTTGCTCAAGGTATCATCTGAGCAAGAAGTCATCGCAGTGCCGGTTGCCATCAGGGCGAAAGCCATCATCAGGCTGCTCTTACCTATATATTTCTTGATTATATTGTTCATTTTCTTACCTTATTATATATTAGAACTCTTCTAAAGAAATTGATTCTATTTTTTCGAGATTAGAACTTCACGTTCACGTTCAAACCATAACTCTTGCGAGATGGCAGGGAACCATATTCCAGACCGAGACCTGAAGTATTGTAGCTGGAGTCTGGGTCGATGTTAGGAATGTTCTTCCAAACAATGAATGGGTTACGAGCCACGAAGGATACGGTCAAGCCCTTGACATACTTGCCCAGGATGCTCTCTGGGAAGGTATAGCCGAAAGTAATCTCACGACACTTCACGTAAGAGTTGTCGTAAACGAAGGCACTCTGCACGCCATTTGCCACATGCTTCCAGTAATCTTCAGGGTTCACGGCGATGTCGTTCTTGCGATAAGTACCATCACCATTGTCGATAACACCATCCACTACGAGTCCCTTGCAGTTGCCAGACTCACGCCATGCGGCAAGGTCCATACCCGAAGCCTTGCGAGCCTCCTCAGAAGTGTACCACTCCTCACGACCTGCCAATGTTCCCTTTGCCTTACCAGTCTGGTATGCAGAACGCATAGACATAGAGTAGATGTCGGCACCTACCTTCACATCGAATGCAGCAGAGAGGCGGAAGTTCTTGTAGCTGAAGGTTGAGTAGAAACCACCTGTCCAGTCCCAAGTAGAATTGCCGATGGTCTTGATTTTCTGGTCAACCTTTGGAAGACCAGTAGCTGCATCGACAACCACCTGACCCTTGTCGTTGTAGAGGAAGTCGTGTCCACGGATAGCTCCATAGTTCTCACCTACCTTGGCACCTACAGAAACACCGCACCAGTATGCCTTCGCCAACTCGAAGTAGTCCATGCCATCGGTGAGCGACTTCACCTTGTTGGTATTCTTCGAGAAGTTGACACCCAAGTCCCAAGCGAAGTCCTTGATCTGCAAGGCACGGGCATTGAGGGCAATCTCGATACCCTGGTTCTGAATCTCACCGGCATTGATGAGGCGGTAAGCATAGCCAGAGGTGGTGGTTGAAGCCAAACTCAAAATCTGGTCCTTGGAGTTCTGGTTGTAATAGGTGGCATCCAAGCCCAAGCGTCCGTTAAGGAACTTCATCTCCAAACCTACCTCGTAAGAACCTGTCATAGTAGGCTTCAAATCCTTGTTTGGCTGTGTTGAGTTGGCTATCATACCGATGGTATAACCCGAGTAGCTGTACTTGCCCGTGGTATAGTTGAGTGCCAACAGGTATGGATCGGTATCGCTACCTACCTTTGCCCAAGATGCGCGAATCTTACCGTAATTGATGAACTTCTTGTTCTTGATAAACTCAGAGAATACCAAGCTACCAGATACAGAAGGATATATATATGTATTATTGCCCGAAGGGAGCGTAGAAGACTTATCTCCACGGAGAGTTCCCTCCAGATAGTAAGTATGCTTGTAGCCGAGGCTCGCGCTGGCATAGAGAGAGCTGATCTGCTTCTTATACATGCTCTCGCGAGTATTCTGCTCCTGATAGTTCATGATGTTCTTGATGCCATTCATCTGCTGGTTGAGACCGACGTTGGTAATGGTCTTGTTGTTCACCTTGAAGATGTTACCACCAGCGGTAGCGTTGACATCGAAGTCGCCCCATGAGTTGTTGTAGAGGGCGAGTATCTCGGCGTTGAATGTGCGGTTGTTGAAGATTTGGTCGGTAAGCTTTCCGGCAGGAGTTCCTGGAGTTGTCTTAGCGATGAAGTCCTCGAAGTTCATGCTGTTGATATCGGTACCGATGGTACCCTGCAACTTGAGGTGCTTGTCGATGTTCCAGATGGCCTTACCCGTAAAACGGAACACGTCCTTGTCGGATGTATTGCTGTTCTTATAGAGATCCCAGTATGGGTTCTTGTTATACTGGTCGTTACCATTCCAGTTGGAGTAGTTGCCGTCGGCATCCTCATAGTGCTTCAACCAAGCCTGGTCGTAGGTACCCGCCAGGGTCATGAGGTTCTTACCCACGTTGCTCTGAGAGTCACCAAGGGCAGGACGGTTCTTCACCTTCTCACGAGTATAGTTGGCGGTGAAGTCGAAGTCAATAGGACCTGCTGAGGTATTCACACGGAGGTTGAAGTTGTCACGACTCATATTAGTATTTGGCAAGATATCCTTGTTGCGCATATCGGTAACAGAGAAACGCATACCCGTCTTACCGGAATTAACTGAGAGGATGGCAGAGTTCTGGGCGGTGAAACCTGTGCGGAAGAAATCGGAGGCATTGTTAGGGTGCATCAGGAAAGGACGCTCCTCGCCATCGAAATACTTGAACATGAAGTCATCGGCCTTAGGTCCCCAACTTGAGTTCGTACCAGAAGTGCTCGAATTAGGAAGCTCGCCATTGTAGCCAGCGCCATATATCTCCTGGATGTCGTCCCATTTAGCCAACTGGGTATCGATAGTATAAGAACCATTGTACTCCACGGAAATCTTATCCTTCTCCGCCTTCTTGGTTGTAATCAAGATAACACCGTGGGAAGCACGGCTACCATAGAGGGCAGAGGCAGCAGGACCTTTCAATACGGTCATCGTCTCGATGTCGTCAGGGTTGATGGCAGAGATACCATCACCGAGGTCATAACCACCAGCTTCACCAGCACTGCCAAAGTTGGTATTATCCAAAGGCACACCATCCACCACATAGAGAGGCTGGTTATTGCCTGCCATTTCTGTATTACCACGAAGGAGCACGCGGGTAGAACCAGAAGCACCGCCAGCGGTGTTCTGCACAACAAGACCAGCCACCTTACCTGAAAGAGAGTTGATGACGTTGGTTTCCTTCGCCTTGGTGAGTTCCTCACCCTTCACTTCCTCCAAGCCATAGCCGAGGGCCTTGCGGTCTCGTTTGATACCGAGGGCGGTGACAACTACCTCATTCAAGGCTTTACCATCCTCTTGCATCGTGATTTTCATGCCATTAGCAGCTTTCACGGTCATCGTCTTGTAACCGATGTAGCTCACTTCGAGCGTTACTCCAGGCTTGCAGTTCAACGTAAAGTTACCATCTATATCGGTAACGGCACCGTTGGTTGTACCAGCCACCTTCACGCTAGCGCCAATCAAGGTTTCGCCAGTGGCATCCACCACTGTACCCTTGATGCCCTGGTTCTGCTGCACGCTCATCGCAGCATTGTTCATCTGGGCAGCGAGAATGGCAGAAGCAGGCATCCACATCAAACCTGCACCGAGCAGGCCGAGAAACATAGTTTTCTTTCTCATAATTGATATTTTGTTTTTAGTTTAACATTATTCTTTCCCAAAGATTCCTTCGAGAATCCAAGGAGCATTCACCTTCATACTCTTGAAACGGTCGAAGATGCCATACTTCTCAGAGCCGTTGCCGAAGTGGTTGTTGTCCCAAACGAAAGTAGAGAAGCCTCGTTTGCGAGCCTCCGTAGTCAAGAACTTACAGTAGTAGGTCATGTTTTCATGCACTTTCTCTGAGTTTGACTTATAATGATCGGTTACTCCCCACTCTCCTATTACGATACCCAGTCCTTTGTTGCTCCAGGTATTCACCGCCTTGTCGAAGAAATCCGTCATCGTCTTCTCGTTTTCAGCAGGTATCTTGCCAGCATCCTTGTAAGCATCACCCCAGTAATCGTAGGTGCAATCGCCGGCGTAGCTCCATGGCTGATAGTAGTGGAATTCCACACTCATATAGTTGTTGCCATTGCCTTCGGCATCCTTTGGAATGATGAAATCTCCATTCTCGATGCCAAACCAAGGGTTGCAAACGTAAGTCTGTAAGATGAGGTGGCGCTTGGCATTGTTGCCGCCTGTGGCACGAACCATATCCACGAATATCTGATTGTAAGCATTCTGCACTTCGAGGTTTTCGGCAGTAGGCTTGCCCCAGTTGTCCCTGATGTGAACCTCATTGGTACCGGCAAAAGCCAAGCGACTGTCATAATTGGCAAACTCAGAGGCGATATTCATCCAGAGGAGCGCAAGCTTCTGGCAGTTTTCTTCCTTATATTGATAGGTAGGACGACCTTCGAGCCATTTTTCATGATGCACATTGATGATAACCTTCAAACCGTTGTCAAGGCACCAGCCCACCACCTCCTTGATGCGAGCAATCCAAGCCTTGTCGATGCTCATCGCCTGAGCGTTGGTAATGTGGCACTGCCAACGGATTGGAATACGGATGGCATTAAAACCTGCCTTCTTCACGGCTTGTATCATCTTCTTGGTAACAACGGGATTGCCCCAGGCTGTCTCTGCATGGATAGAACCATCAGGGTTGCCAATCTGCATCGACTCACCATCCTGTCCAGGAGCTGAGCACTCGAATTCGTTGCCAAGATTCCACCCCACAACGTCTTTATTCCATTGCTGGGCAGTAGGTATGGATTCGCCTACGCCATCAGAACTGCTGGATGATGAGTGCAACGTACTTGCTTCGCATGAGAGACATGTGAAGATGCCTATTAAAAA
Source organism: Prevotella sp. Sow4_E9_plate (assembly GCF_052116205.1). Classification (NCBI taxonomy): domain Bacteria; kingdom Pseudomonadati; phylum Bacteroidota; class Bacteroidia; order Bacteroidales; family Prevotellaceae; genus Prevotella; species Prevotella sp. Sow4_E9_plate. Next base: position 52,386 of record NZ_JBQKLN010000002.1, read on the forward strand.
GAGGCTAAATTTCAAAAAGTTCCTTTTCATTTTTATGTTTATATTGTTATTGTTTCGTTTTTTTAATAACTGTTTGACTTACGTAACAGAATTTGGCTGCAAAGATAAAGAAAAGGAACTTTCAGAGGGTTAGATAACAAACATAAAAAGGTTTCAATTCAGACATATCGTCTAAACAGAAACCTTTTCTTTGAATTTAAAACTCTAATTTACAGATACTTACTTGGAGAAACTCCAAAGTGCTTTTTAAATACAGTACTAAAGTACTTCACATTTACAAAACCGGCTTTCACTGAGACCTCCAGCACACTATCCCCCTGTTTCAGGAAGATTGCAGCCTGCTCCAGACGTATCAAACGCATAAAATCCTGCGGACTTTGACCCGTAAGAGTCTTCAGCCTACCATAGAAAAGCGTTCTGCTCATCGCCATCTCTCTACAGAGTCGGTCGATATTAAAGTTTGTATCGCTCAGATGAGCCAACACCAAACGGGTAGCTTTGTCTACAAAAGCCTGGTCTTGTGGATTCAGAACAGCTTCTGCCACATTATCGAACGTCTGGCCTTGCTTATTCAAGACAGTATCATCTTTTTTCTTTTCAGAAGCTCCAGTAGGTTCCAAGAGTTCATAGGAAGAATCAGAACCCACAATCTGCTCGGAAGAAGCAGACTCAGAAGCAACCTCTCCTCTAACAAGAGCAAGGCTTCTGTCCATATAATACTGACTCAACCGGCGACGATTCTTCAAAATACTAGCAACCTTACTCGCAAGAATAGCAGTATCGAATGGCTTGGCTATATAGTCATCAGCACCAAGTCCGAGTCCCTCTATCATAAAGTCACGACCAGCCTTAGCAGTCAGCAGGATAACAGGCAGCCATGATGTTTCCTTATTTTCCTTGATGCTGCGACAGAACTCATCTCCGTGCATTCCCGGCATCATGACATCAGAAACAACGATATCACATACCCCGCCCTCTTTCAAATATTTCAAGGCAGCCTCTGCACTCTCCACATCAACTACTTGATAAGAATCACCAAAAGTCATTCTGATATATTTGCGAAGATCTTCATTGTCATCGACAAAAAGAAGTGTATCCGTTGAAACATCAGCATCCTGCAGAACCGCAGAAGAAACAGTCTGGCAAGTTTCATCATGCTTATCTTCAGCTAAAGAAGATTCAGTTGCAACATTTTTCTTTTCTCCTACAAGCCGAACAGAAGAATCTGTTACATTACCTAATGGCATCTTCACACAGAAAGTAGTACCCTTTCCTTCCTCACTTACGAAACTAAGCTTTCCTCCTAATTTCTCTACAAGCTTTCGTGTAAGCATCAGTCCTAATCCACTTCCCATTTCCTGAGAATTTATCGCATTAGAAGCCCTGAAGAAGGTCTTGAAGATACTCTTAATTTCGGCCTTTGGGATACCTATACCTGTATCACATACATGAATCATAGCCATCTTACCTTCAATAGAAGCCGACAACGTAACCTTTCCACCTTGAGGTGTATATTTGATAGCATTCGAGAGAAGATTTTCCAATATCAAATCCATCATTTTGACATCAGAATGAATCTGTTGCTGCGGACACGTTTCAATACACAGTTGAATATGCTTCTCCTGAGCTGCCAATACAAACTTTTCCAACTGCACACGTAAAAGCATCGGCAATTCTATATCTTGCAGACGAACCTGTTCGGCAGACTGCTCTGCCTTTTGGAAGTCAAGCAATTCTGTAACCATCTTCAATAGTTTGTTGCCGTTGCGATGCGCCATATCCAAGAATCCACGACTTTTCTCACTCAAGTTGGAATCATTAGCCAGATTATCAAGAGGAGCCAACACGAGACTCAAAGGAGTACGTATGTTATGGGCAGTATTAACGAAGAAATTGATTTTTTCATCATAATACTTTCGCTGTAAGCGCTCTTTGTAATACTGCCAGACAAAATATAAGATGGCAGCAAAAATACAGAGATAGATAATCCATGCCCACCAGGTATTCCACCAAGGTTGGGCTATATGAATTTCCAAGGTTGTTTCTCCCAATTCTCTACCATTACTTCTGCAGATAGCCTTTACATGAAGCACATAGCTGCCCGAAGGCAAATTTACAAATCGTGCCAACTGATTAGAAGATGATTTACTCCAATTACGGTCGTATCCTTCCAAATAATATTGATATTGAATATCATACTGGTATTGATAATTGATACTCTCGAAAGAAACAACCAGCGTATTCTCGTTATGGCTAAGTTTCAATTTGCCTTCCTTCAACATTTCAAAGAGACATTCATTCCAGTGATCGGAACGTTCGACACCTTCAACCTCAACACTATGAATACGAAGTGGAGCGGCATAATTCAAACCTTTGGCAAACATAGGAGCCAAAGTGACAACTCCATCGTTGCTGCCAAAAAGCACCCTGCCATCTGAAGTACACGCAACAGACATTCGGTTATACTCACGTTCCATTCCCTTAAAGATGTTGAGGTTTACTATCTTCCCCTGTTTCATGAAAGCCAATCCTTTATCCGTACTTATCCACAAATTGCCATTAATACCTTTTATAAGTCCATAAACAGTATTAGAAGGCAAAGCGTCCTGATTAGTATAACGCTTAAACTTCTTTGTCAGGAAATCATAATCATAGAGTCCTCCTCCATCCGTTCCAATCCAGATATGACGGGAATCCTGAAAAGCCATACTGTTGACAAACAAATTAATGTCTTTATCGGGATACTGTTCTGGATAAAAGAAACGACGAGGATGCAAAGGTTCGCGCTTATCAATCAAATAGCCTCCATGCGAAGTTCCTACAGCAATAAAACGCTTATCCAATGATTCCGTGATGCATTGCACTTCGTTGACAGGCAGATAGAATACCGACTTTCCCGTTCCATTCAAATTATATTTATCTGAAGGGAAACAAGCCATATCGCCATCCAAACATCCCACCCAAATATTACCATCGCTATCAGTTAAAAGACTGAATACGTAATCACTCTTCAACATTCCTGTATCCACAGAATAAGCAGGCATACTAGTGCCATCAGCATTAACCTGATATACGCCATTACCATAGGTACCAACCAGAATTCTGCCGTCTACAGTCTGACAAATCGTAAGCGCCACTTTATTATATAATCCATGATGCCAAAGATGAGTCTGCGCATCATAAACACTTACTCCTTTATCTGTGGCATACCATATTTTCCCATCACGGCTTTGGAAAACATCGTTCACACAATTATCTATCAGTGATTGATTGTTGAGATATTCATGTGTGATATATTCCAAAGTATGTTTCATCGGTATTGCCAAATCTACTCCTCCCGAGTAAGAGCCAGTCCATAAATCGCCAAAACGATCGCAGCACAAGGTGTATAATCCATTACCATTCAACACGTTACCAGGACGTCCATCTGTATCAAGCAAGAGTTTGGTTTGTTTATTCGAACTGTCATAAGCATATATTCCAGCTCCATCTACAGCCATCAGAAGAGTCTGCTTATCATATAAAATGATTGAACGTACGGGAATTTTAGGAATGTTTTGCAAAGATTGGAAATCAGAAGATTTTATCAGCTTCCAAGTACTATCATCCATCACTTTAACTCCTTCGTGAAAAGTACCCAGCCAGATACGATGTCCCACAATATCATGATAAGAGGATACTACAGAACTGCCACTAATCTTCTTTTCTAACTTCCGGGCAGGCATCGAATAGCAATAAACATCTTTAAAAGTTCCTATCAAGAGTTTCTCACCTATAAATTGGATATGATTAATATAGGTATTTTTCAATACAAACCTACCCTTAGCTGTCTCCCGAACTATCTCCTTTCCATCAGTAGCTGCTGATAAGCAATAAATGCCTCTATCCATAGCTAACCAGAAATTGCCCTTTTCGTCTACCAACAGTTCGTTCAACACGATACTTCCACCTAAAATATTCTGAAGATTACATTTCAAAACAAATGCATCTTTCCTCTTATCATATATATACACCTTTCCCTTGTTGTCGTAGGCGTAAATCAGATGTTGCGCATCCTTAGTCAGTTTAATACTTCTACCACTAGCATCACTATACGGCATCTCTGTGTATAAAGTATAATTGGTTACTTGTTGCCCATTATATCGGTCAACTCCGCGCTTAGTACTTATCCACATAGCACCATCCTCTGCCTCGACAATAGAATAAACACGAGGGCTGGAAAGACCATTGTCTGCATTGAGATTGGAAAGCATGAACATATTTCTGGAAATATGCGCATATGCCTGAAGAGCCGATGCCAACAGCAGCAATATAATTAAAGTACAGGATTTATGTCGTTTCATAATTCTTTCATTGATATTACTTGGGGACAAAGATAATACAAAAAAATGAAAAACAAATAGAATAATGAGATAAAATGAAAAAAATCTATTATCTTTGCAAGATATTAATATAAAGATATAGACTATGATCAAAAGATTATTATCCTTTCTAGACGCATCGCCAGTGAATTTCCTGGCAGTAAAGAATATCTCCAAGGAATTGGAGAAGAACGGGTTCCGCCGTATGAACCCACAGGAGCCTTTGGGCAAGATTGAAGCGGGTGAAAAGTTCTTCGTTACCAAGAACGACTCTTCCATCTACGCCTTCCAAATCGGAAAGAAGCCTTTGGCAGATGCCGGTTTCCACATGATCTGCGCCCACTGCGACTCGCCTACCTTCCGCATCAAGCCAAATGCTGAGATGCTTTGCGAGGGCGGTATCGTAAAACTGAATACCGAGGTTTATGGTGGTCCTATCATGTCAACCTGGTTCGACCGTCCGCTCACTTTGGCTGGTAGAGTTATCGTGAAGGGCGAGAATGCGATGAATCCCCAGACGCTCCTTCTTCATGTGAAGCGCCCATTGCTGCAGATCAGCAATCTCGCTATCCACTTCAACCGCCAGGTGAATGATGGTGTGAAGTTGAGCAAGCAGAAGGATGTACTTCCTATCCTCGGCATCATCAATGATGAACTGGAGAAGGGTAACCTCCTGATGAATGTGATAACCGACGAACTGAATATCCAGAAAGAGGATGTTCTTGATTTCGATCTCTATCTGGCTGATGCCACTCCAGCCTGCACCTTCGGTGTACACGATGAGTTTATCTCTTCAGGCAGACTCGATGACCTGTCTATGTGCTGGGCTGGTGTAGAGGCGATGATTGCATCTGATGCCAATGATACCACCCAGGTTCTCGCCATCTTCGATAATGAAGAAACGGGGTCTCAGACCAAACAGGGAGCCGGAAGTCCATTCCTTTCATATATGCTCCAGCGCATCGCCCTGGCACAGAGCCATACAGAAGAGGCTTATTATCAGGCAGTAGAGCGTGCCTTCATGATTTCAGCCGATAATGCGCATGCCTGGCATCCTAACTATAGCGAAAAATTCGACCCTACGAATCATCCTAAGTTGGGCGGTGGTCCGGTCATCAAGTTCAATGCAGCCCAGAAGTATGCGAGCGATGCTGTATCAGCAGCCATCTTCGCCAACATCTGCGATGCAGCCGGTGTACCATGCCAGCGCTTCGTAAACCACAGCGATGTAGCAGGTGGCAGCACATTGGGCAATATCCTCGCCTCTTCCATACCATTGAAGGGTGTGGATATGGGCAATGCCATCCTCGCTATGCACAGTTGCCGCGAAACCGGTAGCGTTATCGACCACGAATATTGCGTGAAGGCTTTCACCAAGTTCTATCAGCTGTAATTCCTACAGGAAATTCAGTTGTAAACCAATTTGCTATCCAAAGGAAATAAAAAAATAAATCTAGCGACGCTGTGAAACGCTGCGTTGCTGGATTTATAAAAAATGCTATTCCAACCACACGGCGTTTCACTCACCATTAGTCATAACGCATTGTTTTATAAGCAGATGAACCTTCTTCTTCATATCCCTTGTTCTGTACCAACTTAGGATTTAAATCGATACATTTCTGAGGAATCGGGAAAACGGTGATATAAACGGACGATTTGCCTTTCAGATATGGATAGAGATTGAAGGCATCAGTAAACATACCAAAGCGGATAAGGTCCTGACGATGAATATCTTCTCTTGACAATACGGCAAGACGCTCTTCGAGAATACGATTGAGCGTAGCCCTATGGGCAGGCTTGCCTTGACGGGCGCGAACCATATTCAGTTCGGTTCTGCCATCCTCACCATTACGGATATTTGCCTCTGACTTCATCAGCAAAACATCCGTATAACGGAACAGGAAACGCGCAACTGGGGTGCCGGTACGGCTAGGAAGCTCTGTACGGCTGTCGGTACTGCAGAATATCACATCCTCGTCCAAGGAATATCCCTCAGCAGCCAGAGCATCACAATAGTAAATACAGGTTTCCCACGCATTCAGCTTCTTGCTGCGATTCTCGCTCGCCTTGAGGTCATTCAGCAGGGAGGCACCATCGGCTGTCTGAACCATAAAATCAATATTACGGCCCCTTGGACGCTTCTTATAACCCTTGGTCCAATCATCAAAAGTATAAATTTCTGCATTCAAAGCCATCTTTGCCAGCAGATAGTTGACCACCGGTTTCGTAATGCGACCGAAAAAACTGCCCTCCTTACCGCTATGCTGAGCGGAGAGATAAGGCAAAACCTGCTGTAACTCACTGAAAATAAACTGAAAGACCTCACTCCTCTCACTTTGAGCAGAAAGATAGACATCAGTAAAGGAAGCAGTGGAATCGGACTTTGCAGAGGCATAAATAGCAGATTCTTCCGAAGACAAAACCACCGGAATACGCCCAAACTTATCCATCGCCTCATAATAAAGCAAGGCTCTGATGGCTCGGACCTCAGCCTTCAACCGGTCTTTGTGGTCGGCAGTAATCAGCGAGGCGTTATCATCAATAAAATCAAGGGAATGATTGGCAAGAGAAATACCCTGATAGATATATTCCCAGACATGGTAAAGCGGGTCGGCATAAGAAGTTTCCTGGCTATCCTTGTCCATATAATCATATAGGGGCGCTACGGCATTGGAATAAATATCGGACACAGAACCATTGATAGCATCCTCGCTGAGCAGATTCTTCTGCTGCTCATTCTGACACGAAGAGAATGCTAGCATAGTCCCCAAAAAGAAGACCCAAAGGTTTAGACGACAAATATTCTTGACCATATCTTCGTTTTATTTAGGTTCAATACAATTACAGCTGCAAATATAATAAAAAAGAATGATATAAAGACTGAAACCTTGAAAAAACTTACGAAAATTTTGCGCTTTCGGTTATTATTGCTAACTTTGCATCCAGTTAGCAGAGCGCTGACGAAGGGGTAGCTTTACACGAATGCCCCTTATATAAAGGTTTTAATTTAAATAAATGAAAAGATTCAACGGGATCACACTCGGTGTAGCATTTTGCTCTTTGGCAAGCCAAGCTGCACTGGCACAGACAAAAATCGACACCTTGAAGGTGCAACATTTGAATGAAGTAATCGTAAAAGGCGTACGTGCCACAAAAGAAGCTCCATACGCCATTGCCAACATCAAGAAATCAGAACTCCAACAATTTTCCTCTACAGGTAAGGAATTGCCTTTCCTCCTTTCTCGCACACCAGGTATCCTGGCGTGGGGCGAAAATGGTATCGGAACCGGTACTACCTACATGCGTATCCGTGGTGCTGCAGGAAGCCGCATCAACGTGACACTCGATGGCGTGGCTCTCAATTCTCCTGAAGACCAGACCGTTTTCTGGGCTAACATGAACAGTTATGCTTCGCTCCTGGGCAGTGTTCAGGTGCAGCGTGGCGTAGGTTCTTCTACCAACGGCGATGGTGCTTTCGGCGGCAGCATCTCTATGGCTACAGCTGCTCCTTCACTCACTCCTATGGCAGAAGTAACTGGTTCTTACGGTACTTACAACACTTACAATACGGGCGTCAGCTTCGCTACCGGACTGATGGGCAACCACCTGGTTTTTGACGGTGCTTATCATGAGACTGCCACAGATGGCTATATCGACGGAACAGACGGCAGATCCGGCTCTTACTATGGTGGACTGACCTGGTTAGGAGATAACTTCAAGATCAGCTATAAGAACATCGGCAACTTCGAGAAGACCGGACAGGCATGGAATGGCGTGTTGGGAGGCGACTACAATACCAACTTCACATTGATGGATGATGGAATACGCACATACAAGGATATGTACGAGGCTGGACTGGGGAAATTCAATGTCCTGACTGGCGATTTGGTGCGCAATGGAAAGGGCGATTATAACATCAAGCCATATACCCTCAGAAACGGCAACAAATGGGAGAAAACTACGGATAATTTCTATCAGAACCACAATATTCTCTCTGCAGCCTGGACTCCTAACAGCCACTGGAGCCACAACATCGCCCTGCACTATACCTATGGTTACGGCTACTACAAGGAGTTCAAGAATCAGTATAAGTTTGCCAAGTTCGGACTAGTTTACAAGGATGCAGAGGGCAACAAGGTTAAGAAATCTGACTTCATCCGCAAGAAGGGATTGACCCAGAACACCTACGGCATGGTATATAACACCAACTATAAGGATGAACACTGGGACGTAATCGGCGGCTTGAACCTCCAGCAGTTCCGTGGCAACCACTGGGGATATCTTACTTATATCGCCAATCAGGATGCAGAGAAGCAGTTCCTCGGCAGCAACGGCAAGTATAAGTACTATGATTCTGATGCCCACAAATACGACTACAGCGCCTTCATCAAGGCAAGCTATCGCTTTGCAGACTACTGGAATGCATTCGCAGACCTGCAATACCGCCGTGTGGAATACAAGACTGATGGTATCAACGATAAGTTTATCGCTCAGAAAGACGGCAGCTACAAGAATCAGGAGTTGAACATCGACGAGAAATTCAATTTCTTCAATCCTAAGGCAGGTATCAGCTTCAACAAGGACGGTCATAAGGCTTACGCTTCCGTAGCTTACAGCAACCGTGAGCCGGAGCGCAACAACTATACCGACAACCTCAACTATCCTTTCCCTAAACAGGAGAAGTTACTCGATGTGGAATTCGGTTATCAGTATGAGGGAAGCAACTGGCATGCAGGTGCCAACTTCTACTACATGGATTACGACAACCAGCTTGCTCAAACCGGACAGTTGAGCGAAATCGGTGAGCCATTGACTACCAATATCAAAGATTCTTATCGCATGGGCGTTGAGTTGACAGCAGGTTGGGCACCATTGTCATGGTTGTCCTTGGAGGGAAATGCTGCTTTGAGCAAGAACAAAATCAAGGATTTCGATGAGTATGTAGATAATTGGGATGGTGATGCATTGAAGATACACTACGACAATTCAACCTTGTCATATTCTCCATCAGCTATTCTGAATGGTTTCATCGACCTGCACTATGCCGGATTCTCAGCAACCTGGCACACCAACTTCGTAAGCAGTCAGTATCTCGACAATTCTGAGAGCAAAGACCGTTCATTGCCTTGCTATTCACAGAGCGACCTGAGCCTCAACTATCAGACAAATGTAGCTAAGAAGCTGGGAATCAAGCAGATGATTTTCGGTTTTGATATCAACAATATCTTCAACCGTCATTACGCAGCGAGCGGTTCCGTATGGTACAATGCGGTAAGTCAGAGTGCCGGTTACACTCAGGATCACCGCCTCAGTGCCATTAGCTATATTCCTATGGCAGGCACCACTGTAATGGGACATGTAACATTGAAGTTCTAATTATCACGGTTTCTAGAAAGTAGATTCAAAAACTAAAACATCATGATGGATTATATTGCATCACATGGTTTAGACATCTTTACCACGGTACTCGGCTTGATTTACATCTTGCTGGAGTACCGTGCCAGCATCTGGCTTTGGGCAGTGGGCATCATCATGCCGGCTCTGGATGTCTGGCTATACTGGAGCCATGGTCTTTATGGCGATGCAGGTATGGCAGTATATTATACGGTGGCAGCCGTCTATGGCTATGCTGTTTGGAAATTCGGCAAGAAACACAACCAGACAGAAAAAGAAGAGCTTCCGATCACTTATATGAAAAAATCGCTCTATCTCCCTACCGCTATTTTCTTTCTGGCAGCATGGGGAATCACCTATTATATTCTGATTATCTTTACCAACTCCACGGTACCATTGCAGGATAGCTTCACCAATGCCCTGAGCTTTGTGGGTCTGTGGGCCTTGGCACGGAAATACATAGAACAATGGTTCTTCTGGATTCTTGTAGATGCCGTTTGCTGCTATCTCTATATAGTAAAAGGTATCCCATTCAAGGCGGGGCTCTATGGTCTCTACGTCATCATCGCCGTAGCCGGATATTTCAAATGGAAAAAGATGATGAAAAAAGAGCAAAAAGAAAACTAATCATAAAGCTCAAAGTTTAAAGTTCAAAGCAAATAAACAGGAAAAGGAAGCCTGAGCATATACAAAAAGCTCGACTTCCTTTTATTTCATTTATATAAACAGAACCACTATACCAAGGTTCCGTGCATTTCTAACCTTTTTTTATCTTCAATCCGTTCTCAATACTATTGATTTCATCATTGAATGCAGCATCAACCTTCAATCGTTCTTCAACCTTGGAACAACTGTGGATAACTGTACTATGATCGCGATTACCAACGAGTTTGCCGATGCGTGAAGCAGGCATCTTGGTAAATTTCTGCGCCAAATACATAGTTACCTGTCGTGCCACCACATAATCACGCTTACGGCTCTTACTGTTCACAGCCGTAACAGTTACATTATAATGGTTACATACGGTCTCGACGATGTCATCAATTGTGAGTGGTTTATCATCTACCTTCACAGCACGCTTGATAACACGCTCAGCTAATCGGATATCAATATGACTGTTGTACACGATGCTATAAGCCAACAGACCATTGATAGCACCCTGCAAATCACGCACACTGCCATTGCAGGTCTGAGCAATAAAGGCCACAACATCATTAGGAATCTTCAAACCTTCGCGACGAACCTTGTTGCTGACAATATCTTCACACAACTCCACATTTGGCTTTTCAAGCTCACATACCAAGCCACAAGAGAAACGGGTAATCAAGCGGTCTGGCATATCCTTCAACTCCACCGGTGGACGGTCGCTCGCCAAGATAATGCGTTTGCCATTACGGAAGAGATGATTGAATATATGGAAGAAAGTGTTCAATGTCTTAGCCTTTCCTGCCCAATCCTGAATATCATCCACTATCAGAATATCAATAGACTGATAGAAATTGATGAAATCATTGCTGGAATTATGCAAGATAGCATCCGTATACTGAGTCTGGAAAAGACGGGCACTGACATAAAGCACACGCTTCTGAGGATATATCTGCTTTGCCTTCAAACCGATAGCATTCACCAAATGCGTCTTACCACTTCCCGATGGACCATAAATGAACATAGGGTTGAACTGAGTGGTATTAGGATGCTCAGCAATAGACAATCCCACAGAACGAGGCAACTTATTGCTCTCACCCTCTACATAATTATTGAATGTAAGCTTAGGATCGAGCTGGGTATCAATGTCATCCTGCTGAAGAGCCTCAGGAACGACACCTTGGGCTTGAGCCTGCTTCGCTTTTCTGTTGCGCTCAGCAACCTCTTCGTCAGCAGGATCAGCCTCTAAATCTTGTGCAATCTTATGTTCCTTATCGGTAACAACACGATAAGTGAGTCGGATTCCATCACCAAAATTGCGATGTAGCACCTTACTCAACAAGCCAACATAGTTCTGTTCCAAGTATTCGTAAACAAACGGACTTGGAACTTGCACCAACAAAGTCTTTGTCGATGGCTTGTACGACTCAAAGACTATTGGCTTAAACCATGTATTATATTGCTGCTCTGACACATTATCCTTTATAAGCAAAAGACTATTATCCCAAAGCGCTTTCGGACTTGCTAACATTGACTATTTTATATTAATTATTTTTTAGATATTGATTGTGTTCACACCACTAAAGATGCGAAATCAGTTGCAAAATTAAGAAAAAAAAAGGAGAACAGCAAATCTCCCCATTTAATTAATTTTAATACATTAAATGTAACCAGTTGATGCTCTGCATTTTACAGAGTTATCCACAATCGTTAATATTCTTGCAGTGAAACATTTATGTAACACCCCCGAAATAGCTAACAAACAAACAGTTTGGCAGTTATATCGGGGCGTGAAACATCTATTTTATTATTTAGATAATATTTATATAAGTAAAATCAAGTTTACTTATCTTTTTTTCCAAATATTGAGAAATGCACATAGCGCTTAGGATGCGCCTTCAGATCTATCATCAATGAATCTGCATGCCCCATGGTTGAGTTCAAATTCTCATAGAGTTGGGTATCATTCATCAACAAACCGAGAGTTCCCTTATTGCTATTCAGCTTCTCAGTAAACTGCTGTGCATTTTCCAAAGTAGCATTCACCTTGTTCAATGTCCCCTGTACATCCAAAGCAGCCAAATTGGCTGTCAATTTATGGGTATTATCGAGCACGCCATTCGCCTTACCAATCATACCTGGTATCTGCTTGTTCAAACCTGCCATCAAGGTATTCAACCCTCGAGTAGAAACTGTCAAGTTGCTGGTAATGGTCTCAGCGTTATGAAGTGTAGCTGCCAAAGCAGGGTCTGCCAGGAGAGCATTCACACTAGTCAAGATTGAATCGAGCTTAGGCAACATCTTTTCCATAACAGGAATAAGCTGCTCAGCCTTTCCCATGATACCTGCATTGATAGAGCCTGGAATAGTTCCACCAGGTTCAATACGCTCACGTGGATTATTAGCCAGGAGCAGGTTCACCTGAAGGTTGCCCATCATATCTTTAGAAATCTCAGCCTGACTACCAGCCGGAATCCTCAGATCCTTGACAATATCAGCCGTCACTCTGATAGGTCCGTTTTCCTTGTAGTCGTAACTGATGGCATCCACAGTACCCACCTTGTAACCATCCGCATAGATAGGCGTAGAAGCGCCCAATCCCTGAATGTTATCAAACGTCATATAATAGGCATTGTTGGTAGAAAACAGATTGATACCTTTCAGAAAATTAATTCCGAAATACATAATCAAAATACCTACAACAGCAACCAGCGCTATCTTTATTTCCTTTGTCAGTTTCATTTTTATCTATTTTTATTCTGCTTAAATTCACGTATCGCCTGATTTACATCATACTTTTGTCCATTTTTGAAAGCGATGATGAAAGCCTCAGGGAATTTTTCCTGCAAACTCTTACGCAAACGATATATCTCATTATAATTAGAAGAGGCACCCATGGTATACTTCACCAGATTACCTTCCCTGAATGATTCATAATCAGTCTCGCCCTTGAAATGGGCATCTCCCTTGCGCAGGATTCGGTCACTCACGAAGATTTGAAGCTTGAAAACAGGAGCATCCTTTGGCTCTGGCTTTTTCTGAGCTACTACTCTTTTCTGAACTTCAGCCTTTTTCTGAGGTTCAGTTCTCTTTAGATCTTCTGTTTTTTTCAGAACTTCTACCTTCTTCTGAGCTTCATTTTTTCTCTGAGGTTCAACTTGATGTTGAGATTCTTGCTCCTTCAATTCCTCTACATCACCAGATTGTAATGGGCGATAAGGTACAGTGACCCTCTTATCATATTTATTTCGATATTGAGCAAAACCATCATAAATAGATTTCGCTATATCATTAACACGATCAGAATTATTGAGAATTCTTTCCTCATCAGGCGTTGTGATGAATCCCAACTCAATCAAGCAACTTGGCATAGATGTTTCACGCAACACCAGGAAACCTGCCTGATGCACCCCCTTGTCAGGACGATTGGCATTATCGCAAACCTTACGCTGAATCATTCTTGCCAACTCTACACTGCGCTCCATATTCTTGCCCTGAATGAATTCGAAGATGATATAACTCTCCGAAGATTTCGGGTCGAATCCCTGATAAGTCTGCTTATAGTCCTTCTCCATCGAAATTACAGAGTTCTCCCGCATAGCCACATCAAGATTATCCTTGGCACGGTGCATACCGAGCGTATAGGTTTCAAATCCACGTGCTATCTTACCTGCAGGCAAAGCATTGGTATGCACAGAGATGAAAAGGTCTGCATTGGCACGATTAGCTATATTGGCACGTTCTATCAAAGAGACAAACTTATCTGTTTTACGTGTATAAATCACTCTTACCTCTGGCATATACTTCTCTACATATCTGCCGAATTGTAACGCCACAGACAGATTGACATTCTTTTCCATGGAAATAGCTCCACGCGCACCCGCATCATGACCACCATGTCCTGCATCTATCACAAGTGTAAAGTTTCTATTGGCAGCAAACGAAGTCATTGCCAACATCCACAATACCACCCATATCAGTGTTATTTTTTTATACATACTTTCTGATGACTTTGCAAAATTACTACTTTATTATCAGAAAACCTAAACTAACTAGTAAGTTTTATCATTTGTTAATACAACTTCAACTCCTGCACCGTCACAATCAGCTCCAAAAGGAGGATTCTCTTTAGTAATAGCCAGTTGTATTTGACGAATAGCGGAAAATACAGAAAAGAGTCTTTTACCGATTCTTCCCGCTACATGTTCCAGCAGCTTACTTGGTATAGCCATCTCCTCTTTGATGATTTCATACAATTCTGCATAATTAATGGTAGTAGACAGTTCATCCGTTTCCATAGCATCAGTGAAATCATAATCTACGACTAGATTCACCACATAGTTGTTGCCGACAGTTCTCTCCTGCGGCAACACGCCATGATAAGCATGAAAACGAGCATTCTTCAAATAAATCCTACTACTAACAGACATAGTTTTATTTCATAAATAGTTTAGTCTTCTGATTCAATAGACCTCAGCATTAAGCCTCTTCCTCCATGTCGTCGTCCCCCCTATCAAAGGCACTCCCATCATTGAGATATCTCTTGAGGGCTTTCTCTACACCTTTCTTCCAGGTATTGATACTATCCGAGGTAAGCTGAAGCTGATTCACAAGCTTGATTACATGCTCAATAGGCATTCGATAACGCAATACACCAGAAATCAACTTAGCATAATTCCAGTATTCAGGGTTGAACTTCTCACTAAGACCTTCAATAATCATCTTATAACCGCGCTTGTTGACAAACTGGAAGTCATAACGCTTCACACCATCCTCAAGAACGGTTTTCACGATTTTACCCTTAGTAACAGACTTAGGGAGCATGATTCCTTCATCCTCATCCTGCAAGCCGGTGAAGATTTCATAAGGATGTCCATTGAGCAATCCAACAAGAGCCACCCACTTTTCCTTATTATTCTGATATCTTACGACATCACATTCCAATTCTCTAGGACGCACTTCTACCACCTCTTCAGGTACATAAGGAATTTGAGTTTCCTCAGAAACTACTTTCAACAGCTGATCATGCATCTTGCTCCATTCAGCCGGACGCACTTCATATTGTTTATGAAGAGCAGCTAAATTGTTTTTCAACTCATCTAGCAAGACCTTTGTAGCCTCTTCAAAATTTGTATTTTCTTTATTCATTCTATCAAACGTTTAATATTATGGTGCAAAATTAAGATTTTATTTCTAAAATATGAAACGTTTTACCATATATTTCACTAAAAATATAAAAGATATGTACCATTTAGGAAAACTTTCACTAACTTTGCATCAAAATAGGGCTCTAAAACAACACGGAGCTACTATATATAATAAGGTATAATAACATAAATAGGAAAGTTATGACATCAATCAAGAACAGAACAAGCATTAGAAAATATTCAACGAAGGAAGTTTCTGACGAACTTCTGAATCAATTGCTGGAAGATGCAATGCGTACCCCAACCATGGGTAATCTTCAGCTTTACAGCGTTGTCATTACCCGTAGCGAGGAAGGCAAGAAGGCATTGGCTCCAGCTCATTTCAACCAGCCGATGGTGACAGGTGCTCCCGTTGTACTCACCATCTGTGCCGATTATCGTCGCACCACCCTATGGGCAGAAAACCGCAAGGGAACTCCTGGCTACGACAACATTCTCTCCTTCATGAATGCAGCCACAGATGCTCTCCTCTTCACCCAGACATTTACCAATCTGGCAGAAGAGGCTGGATTGGGTACTTGCTTTCTAGGTACAACGGTCTATATGCCAAAGATGATTATTGATACCTTGAAGCTTCCTAAGCTCGTAATGCCTGTAGCTACATTAGCCATCGGCTGGCCAGATGAAAATCCTGCACAAACCGACCGTCTGCCATTACGCAGCATCGTTCACAATGAGACCTTTGAAGATTACACTCCAGAAAAAATAGATGATTTCTATTCAGAAAAGGAATCTCTGGAAGAGAACAAGGAATTTGTCCGCATCAACAATGTAGAGACTCTCGCCCAAGTTTTCACAGACATCCGCTATACCAAGAAAGACTGTGAAGCGATGAGCGTAGGATTCCTGGATGCCCTCAAACAGCAAGGATTTATTTAAAAGTAAAAAAGTAAAAGGGTAAAAAGGTAAAAAAGCCTAGCGGAATGTTAGCCAGCGAGGTGCTTTTTTTACCTTTTTACCCTTTTACTTTTTTACCTTTTTACCTTTTCATTATTCTACAACGATTGGCTTGTACTTAGGAACCAGTGCCTTCATGATGCACCAACCAACGAGGTAAGCAACACTACAGATGCAGAATACAATCATGTAAGCACCAGGCTTGCCGTCAAATCCCATGAAGCTGAAGGCAGAACCCTGCCCCTCTGCGTAGGTGAAGAGCATACCAGAACCCTTGTTGATAAGGAAAGAACCGATACCACCAGCCATTGCACCAATACCAGTGATTGTAGCAACAGTTGACTTAGGGAACATATCACCGATGGTAGAATAGAGGTTAGCTGACCAAGCCTGATGACCAGCACCGAGCAAACCAATGATAATAGCTGGCCACCATGCACTGTACTCACCCATAGGCTGAGCAATCAGACCAAGCAATGGGAAGCAAGCGAAGATCAACATCGCACGCATTCTACCGATATATGGATTCATACCCTTCTTGTCAACAAAGTAGGTTGGCAAGTAACCACCACCGATACTCAATACGGTTACAATCGCATAGAGAGTGAAGATAAGGGCAATACCCATACCAGAGTCAGAAGAGTAACCATACTGATCTGAGAAGTAAGCTGGAGCCCAGAAGAGGAAGAACCACCAAACACCATCAGTCATCAACTTACCAACGATGAATGACCATGTCTGACGATAGCTGAAACACTTGAGGAAGCCGATGGTCTTCTCCTCTTCAGTAGTCTCAGCATTCTCAGTCTCAACCTTATCGAGATCTTCATCCTGTTCAATGTAAGCAAGCTCAGCCTTGTTCACATGCTTACTCTTTGATGGCTTCTCATAAAGCCATATCCAGAGACCCATCCATACATAACCGAGCACACCGATGATGATGAAAGCCCACTCCCAGCCCATGCTGCGAGCCAACAATGGAATAGTAGCTGGAGCTGCCAAGGCACCTACAGATGCACCACTATTGAAGATGGCAGTAGAGAAAGCACGGTCCTTCTTTGGGAAGAACTCTGCCGTTACCTTGATAGCAGCAGGGAAGTTTCCTGCCTCACCCACAGCAAGGATTAAACGGCAAGAGAGGAACAACCATACGCTGATGGTAGCAATAGCAACAGCTGCATCGCTACCAGCCTGTACCATGCGGAGTGCCTCGATAGAATCGTAACCCTCTATCTGCATAGCTACCCAACCGCAACCTGCATGCATAACGGCACCTGTTGACCATACGAAGATGGCAATGAGATAACCTTTCTTGGTTCCCATCCAATCCACGAACTTACCAGCAAAGAGGTTAGCGATGGCATAGAAGATAGAGAAAAGACCAGTAATCGTACCGTAGTCGTCATCAGTCCAGTGGAATTCTGGAGCGATGAAGTCTTTCCATGTTAATGACAGAACCTGACGGTCCATGTAATTGACTGTGGTAGCAATGAAAAGCAATGCACAGATAACCCAACGGAAGTTGGACATTTTACTCGTTGAAATAGGACTCATTTGTCTAAGTTTTTAAGCGTTATTTTTATATTTATTATTTATTCCAGTTATTAGACGGCAAAGCCTGGCTTGTATCTTCAAGCCAGGTTATGCCAATATTTCTCACTCTATTATTCCAATGTAGGAATCTTCACTACCTGCATATCGTTATAGATAAGGTTTTCACCTGCCATACCCCATATAAAGGTATAGTTGCTGGTACCTGCTGCACAGTGGATAGACCACTCAGGAGCAATAACTGCCTGCTCGTTGTTCAACCAGATTGGACGTGTCTCCTGTGGTTCACCCATGACGTGGAGAATCTTCTGTCCCTCTGGTACATTATAATAAAGATAAGTCTCCATACGACGGAGATGAGTATGAGCAGGCATGGTATTCCATACAGAACCCTCCTTCAACTCTGTTACACCCATCTGCAGCTGGCAAGTACGAACGCCAGCCACACCATCGATAATCAACTGATGGATAACACGGTCATTGCTCTCCTTCAAGCTACCAGCCTTGATGTTGTTGGCATCCTTCAGAGTCACCTTCTTGTTTGGGAATGTCTGATGAGCGCAAGCACTGTTCATATAGAACTTAGCTGGCTTAGCTGCATCCTTGCTGCTTACCTCGATGTTCTTGGCACCACGACCTACATAGAGAGCCTCCTGGAAACCAAGAGTATATTTCTTGCCATCTACGGTAACAGTACCCTCACCACCGATGTTGATGATACCCAGTTCACGGTTGTCGAGCAGATTCTTCTGATCGTTTGGCTTATCTGTATAAAGAGGAGCGATAGAAGTCAGCTTCAAAGGAGCAGTTGTTGGCTCTGCACCACCAATAAGGAAACGGTCGAACATAGTGTATGTCCAGTTTACCTCACCTGGAGCGAATACCTTCTCGATAGCGAACTCGCTGCGAAGGCGGTCTGTTGTGTAATGCTTGGCATCCATTGGGTTGCTAGCATAACGAACGTTGTAGTTGGTGTAGGCATTTTCTGCCTTTACCTCGTATCCACACTTACCACACTGGCCAAAAGCCTGACTTGCTGTTAATACCATTGCTGCTAATATTAATGTTAATTTCTTCATAATTATCTTGTTTATTATTGATATTTTATCTTTAGGGGACCAGCGATGGAATCGCTGGGAACGGGGGGTGCAAAGAGGGAGGAAGGGGTTAAGGTTCTTTTTACCCTTTTACCTTTTTACCCTTTTACCTTTTTACCCTTTTACCTTTCTCTCTTCCTTCACGATGCGCTGACGGTTGAGAACCAACAAGGCGATAGTGATGATGGTAAGCACACCCATACCGATGTATGAAAGCTTCACGCCACGATAGATGACCCATCCAAAGAGAGATGAAGCAAAATCGAGTGCACCACCCGAAAATCCGTTAGGAATATGAGCGGCATTATCACCAGTAGCTGCATAAACCTGATTGGCTGCCATTGTAAAGTCTGGAGCCATATCGGTTACAAAGTAGAGACCGATGATGAGGGCTATCAAACCAATGATAAGAGTCTTCACCACATTTCCCTTGGTGAATGGTAATATCATTGGAAAGAGGTAGAACATACCTGCCAATGATGCCAATGGCAAGAACTGGTTGCCTGGCAAGAATACAGCGATAGCCAAGATGACAGGAATCAGAATGACTGATACTACCAGGGTCGTAGGATGACCAATCACCAAGGCAGGACTCATACCGATGTGAACCTTCTTACCGTTGAACTTGGTCTTTACCAACTCCTGAGTCTTCTCAGAAATTGGCTTCAAACCATCGATAAACAAAGAGGTGATACGAGGAATCAGCTCCATCACTGCTCCCATGGTTACACCGAGGAAGAGAATCTTCTTGATATCGAGCTGTGCAGCCCAACCAATCAAGGCACCTACGATGACACCGAGAACCAATGGTTCGCCGAGCACGCCAAACTTCTTCTTCAATCCCTCTGCATCAACATCAAGCTTAGAGAAACCAGGAATCATATCCAGGAGTTTATTGAAGATGATGGCGAATGGCATGAAACTCTGGCAGAATGGCTGCGGAATAGAGATACCATCCAAATCGTAATACTTCTGGAACTTTTCTGCAGTGAAGTCTGCACATACCAATGTTATCATATAGCAGACGATGGCTGCAAAATATCCCCAAAGCAAACTTTCACCCATTACGAAGTAAGCCACGGCACCGATAAATGCAAAGTGCCAGTAGTTCCAAAGATCGATGTTCACCGTACGGGTGGTTTTGGTTATCAACATCAGGAAGTTGACACCCAAGCAGATTGGGATAATCAGAGCACCCACTGCTGTATTATAAGCTACGGCAGCTGCTGCAGGCCAACCCATGTCAAACACGTTCAACTGTAGGTGATAGATGTCGGAGATAGCCTTCAGCGGGTCATTGAAGTTAGTAGTCAACAAAGCAGTGACCACACCCAAACCCACGAAACCCACACCTACGAAGAGTCCCGATTTCAACGCTTTTCCGAATTTCATGCCAATACATAGTCCTATAACCGTGAAGATGATAGGCATCATCACGCTTGCACCCAGACTGATGATATAGCTAAATACCTGTTCCATTATTACTTTTTGAATTTGTTAAATAGTTAAGAAAATACACCAAAAGTGCACCTCCACCTGTTTTTAGATGATTTGTTGGCTGCAAAGATACACTTTTTTCTTCATATTCAATACGTTTTGATGGAAAATATTACTTAAAAAAAAATCCCATCCGAGCTTTTTGGATGGGATTTATCGATTTTTATCCGTTTTTGCACGATTTATTGACGAATTGAACGTCGTTCTTCACTTCCTAGTCCTGATAATAAACTCTCTTCACTCGGTTGCTGATGGTAGTCAGAACTTCGTAAGGAATAGTTTCCAGAATATCGCTCAGCGTCTGAACAGGAAGATGCTCTCCGAAGATTTCCACAGAATCACCTTCCTTGCAGTCGATGCCTGTCACATCTATCATCGCCACATCCATACAGATGTTGCCTACATAATCAGCTTTCTGACCGTTGACAAGGCAATAAGCATGTCGATTGCCGAGTCGGCGGTTCAAGCCATCGGCATAACCGATAGGAATGGCTGCAATCACACTATCCTTATCAAGAATGGTCTTGCGACTGTAACCTACACTATCTCCCGCCTTCACATGGTGCATCTGCAGGATGGTAGTCTTCAGGGTACTCACGCAGTTGATTGTCTTATTGTTGCGGGAGTTGATTCCATAAAGTCCAAGACCTAGGCGGCACATGTCCAACTGGCGCTCCGGGAAATGCTCGATACCTGCAGAATTACAGATATGACGCAGAATTTTATGGTCGAAGGCAGCCTGCAACTGTTTGCTTCCCTTATCGAAGAGTTCAAACTGATGGGCAGAGAAGTCATCGAAGCTGTCATCATCACTTCCCACGAAGTGAGAGAACACAGAACGAGGGATAATGGCATTCTGATGCTTCAGCTTGCCGATCAATTCCTCCATATCGTTTTCCGGATCAAAGCCCATGCGGTGCATTCCTGTATCCAGCTTGATATGAACAGGGAATCCTGTTACTCCCTCCTTCTCAGCAGCCTTAATCAGTGCATCGAGCAAACGGAATGAGTAAACCTCTGGTTCCAAGTCATAATCGAACATGGTCTTGAAGGCGGTCATCTCCGGATTCATAATCATAATATTGCTGGTGATTCCGTTCTTGCGCAGGGTTACACCTTCATCGGCAACAGCCACAGCCAGATAATCTACACGGTGATCCTGCAAAGTCTTTGCTATTTCAACAGCTCCAGCTCCATAACCGTCAGCCTTAATCATGCAGACAAGCTTTGTCTCTGGCTTCATAAAGGCACGATAGTAATTCAAGTTGGCTACCACTGCATTCAAATTCACCTCAAGAGTGGTTTCATGCACCTTCTGAACCAGCAACTCGGTCAATTGATCAAAACCAAACTGGCGAGCGCCCTTCAGCAGAATGACCTCATCACGCAAGGAAGCAAAGACCTCGCTGGCTATGAATTCCTCTACATCCTGGAAGAAGAACTTTTCAGAAATCTGAATAATATCATGCTGCTTGCAGAGTTCAGGACCAATACCGATGAATTTCACAACTCCACGCTTGCGGGCGAGATCGCTCACTTCTTTATATAGCGCCTCCGGAGTCTGGCCGCTCTGATAGATATCGCT
Source organism: Prevotella sp. Sow4_E9_plate (assembly GCF_052116205.1). Lineage (NCBI taxonomy): Bacteria > Pseudomonadati > Bacteroidota > Bacteroidia > Bacteroidales > Prevotellaceae > Prevotella > Prevotella sp. Sow4_E9_plate. The sequence continues at coordinate 74,620 of NZ_JBQKLN010000002.1, forward strand.
CAATATCAAGGTATGACGGCGTCCACGATGATCCGGACGACGATTCATGAAGTCGAGAGCAATGTCAAGCGAATTGATGTCGCTGTTGTAACTGTCGTTGATAAGAGTACATCCGTGCTGTCCCACCTTCACTTCCAGTCTCATAGCCACTGGTTCGAGTTTCGCCATACGCTTATCAATATCCTCAGCAGAGATTCCGAGCTTAGAAGCCACCACAGCGCTGATGATAGAGTTCTGGATAGAAGCATCATCGATGAATGGGATGGAGAAACTATCCACCTCACCTTTATATATATAGGTGATGACGCTCACGCTCTGCTGCTTCTCGATGCTCTTGACAAAGAAAGGAGCCTCAGGATTCTTGAGCGACCAGAAGAGTTTTTCACCTTTATAATCAGGATATTCAGCCACCACCTTGGTAATCACCTCATTATCTCCATCATAAACCACGGTATCAGCATCATGGAAGAGGATGAGCTTCTCACGGCACTTCTCCTCCAGGGAAGAGAAGTTCTCCTGATGGGCAGAACCTAGATTGGTAAGAACAGCGATGGTAGGCTGGATGATGTCGCGGAGGGCAAGCATCTCACCTGGCTGACTGATACCAGCCTCGAACACGCCCACCTGAGTCTGTTCGTTCATTAACCAGACAGACAATGGCACACCTATCTGGGAATTGTAACTTCTAGGACTGCGGGTAACGAACATACTTGGTGAGAGCAGCTGATAGAGCCACTCCTTGACCATGGTCTTGCCGTTGGAACCCGTAATCCCCACGATAGGGATATTGAATTCATCACGATGACGCTCAGCCAGACGCTGCAAAGCCTCCAGCGTATTGACAACCTTCAGGAAGTTTGCCTCCGGATAATCAGAAGCGTACCCCTTAGGAACATCAGTCACCACAAAGTTTTTCACACCTCTGCGATACAGCTCAGGTATATAGTTGTGACCATCATTACGCTCCGACTTGAGCGCAAAGAATAGAGTTTCCTCTGGGAAACAAAGTGAACGACTATCGGTCAGGATAAAACCGATGTTGGTATCATTGTCTCCATAGCGACGCGCACCTATCAGTGTGGTTACCTTTTCAATAGTATATGTCATTGTCTTAATACTTTAATGATTCTATATTTTATAAGAGAAGATACTTCTCCTCAAATTCTCTTTTCCTTTCTTCCGTCCTGGCGATGAACTTTTTGTGTTCCTCGCTATCAGGATTGAAGGGTTTATGCCCTAGCGCTTCCCGGATGGGTCTCCAGTCTTCCAGAAACTGCTCGGCTGCTTTTCCGAAGTATACTGTCCGGAATTTCTCCCAGATATACTCCACAGCCTGGTCGCTCGGATGCAGCATGTCTTCCTTGTAGAAGCGATAATCACGAAGTTCATCGTTCATGATTTCGTAAGCCGGGAAATAGCTCACCACTCCCGGATTCGCCTTTACCAGCTTATCGGCAGCCAACAGAAGCGTAGCCTTGGAAAGCTGACTTCCATGATAGCCATACTTGGCATATCGGATAGGACTCACCGTGATGATAACCTTCAAGCCACCGTCTGCTGATGAAGTTTGCTTTCTTTCTGCCTTCAGCAAATCTATCGCCTTTTGCAGATAGTCCGCACATTCATCCACGCTCAGTTCCCTTTCTTCGAAAAGACGCTGTGGGCGTTTCTGGCAGTTGTCCACTATTTCGCCCGTCTCCTTCAATATATACACATGGTTTGTCCCCAACGTAAAGACCGCAACCCGTGGATGAACATCCAGGCTCTTCTCCACCGTATGAAGAATACTAGCCGGATTATACATCACTCCGAAAGGATTCACCGTAGCCCGGAAGCGATTCTCTACAAATCTGCGCCCCAGATTATCGGCAAAGCAACTGCCCACAAAGAGCATTTGCTCTGCCGGCTGTATCTCAAAGTCAGCCTTAGGAATATCGATTTCTGTCCGAAACAGCATCTCTTCTACTCCTTTATTCCTTAACTACTTCAGTATTCTTCTTGCGTTTCTTGACTTCCACTCCTATACCTATTATAATAAGGAGTACAAGAACGCCATAACCTACGTATGCTACAGTCTCTGTATTCTTGAGCGACTGTGGATGGAAATCGAGTACCACCTTATGGTTACCCGGTTTCACATTGAGCGCACGGAGAATATAGTCTACTCTACCGAGTTCTACAGGCTCCCCATCTACGGTAGCAGACCAACCCGGATAATAGATTTCAGAGAATACGATAACACCACCCTTGGTCGATTTCACCTCGTAAGTCAAGTTGTTTGGCTTATAGGCAGTCATCTTCACAACCGAAGTATCATCCTGCTTTACACTCTGATTCAGCTGCTCCTTGAACTTGGCATCAGCCACGGCTACATGACGGAGGTTCACCTTGCCCACGCCCTCGATTTCCTCGTTGGCATTGTTCACATACTTCACCTCGTCAACAAACCAGGCATTGCCGTAGGCGTATGGATTCTGAACAGGAACAGTCTGACCGCCCTGCAAAGGCATGATGAAGTACTTGGCATTCAGCATATTCAATACAGGGAAGATACTATCTCCATTCACCTTGGTCATATCACCGCCAGCCTCAGCCACAGCCTTCATTGTCTTCTGCATCTCAGGAGCGATGTGAGCATCAATCATCTCCTGATAACGGCGCAACTTAGCTGGATGATATCCACCGATACTCTTATGATAATAAGAAGTCTCGTTCTCATTGAAGGTATTCGATGCGAGATTGAGCACACGATAGTCGAGTGCCTTATCGCGACAGATGATCTTATCGGTCTCTGTCATCTGCTGAGGAGCATCACGCTCTACCTTGTCCACGAACATATCGTCATAGAGATAACGCTTGTTCACCATCCACATGTCCACGAGACAGAGCACGGCGATACCGGCAATCATGAATTCTGCACCGAGCTTCTTCATCTTATAAAGCAGCAGGAAGGCTGAACCGATAACGATAATCCAGAACGAACGCCAGCAATCAGAAGTAAAGATACTCTTGCGAATCTCTACCAGATTGCTGATAATAGGACCCTGATATTCAGCAGGCAACTGCTGCAGCGCCTGAGTCTCCTGGGCAGAGACGAAATCAGGGAAGAATACGCTCGGCATGATGGCAAAGAGCAAGCAGAAACCTGCAGTCAGACCAAAGCTGGCGTATACATATTTAATTTTAGAAGTCAGCACTTCCGGTTCATCCACAATCTTCTTCAACGCCATCATCGCCAGCAGCGGAATGGTAAACTCGGCGATAACGAGGATGGAAGCCACCGTTCGGAACTTGGCATACATCGGAATATAATCCAGGAAGAAATTGGTGAACGGCATGAAGTTTCTACCCCATGAGAGCAGGATGCTCAGAATGGTGGCAGCGAGCAAAGCCCACTTCATCGGACCCTTTACGATAAACAGCCCAAGGATAAAGAGCATACATACGAATGCTCCAACATATACCGGACCGCTGGTACCAGGCTGATTACCCCAGTACTGACCCAGCTGCTGATAAATCTGAACAAAGTTAGGGTCTGCCTTCTCCATTGCCTTCTCGTTTTGGGCAAGAGGCACGGAAGCACCGCCCTTGACATCTGGAACCAGGAGCGTCCAAGTCTCGTCAATACCATAACTCCACTGAGTGATATAGTCTCTATCCAGACCGCTACTGGTCTGATTAGCAGAGTTTTTCTTGACCAGTTCACTCTTTCCGCGCATGGTTTCCTGACCATACTGCCAGGTATGATAAAGGTTGGACAGGTTGAGCGAGATACCGATGAGGGCACCCACTGCGCATACCGCTGTAGCCTTGCCAAAACGAGCCAGCTGCTTCTTCTGAATGGCTTCTACCAGGAAGGCAATCACCATGAAGAGGATGATGAAGAGATAGTAATAAGTCATCTGCACGTGGTTGGCGTTCACCTCGAAAGCCGAGAAGATGGCTGTCAGGAGCAAACCTTTCAGATACTTGCCGCGATAAGCCAGCACCACTCCCGCAATCATAGGAGGCAGATAAGCCAGTGCCCATACCTTCCAGATATGACCGGCTGCGATAATGATAAAGAAGTAGGACGAGAATGCCCAGATGATACTACCCAATGCCGCCAGCGATTGTCGGAAATCGAAAGCACGCAACATGATGTAGAAGCCAAGAAGATATACGAATACATACCATACATAATCTGGCAGCCACAGGTGATAAGCCTTAGTTACCTGGTCGAGCACCTTGGTACTGCCATACGAAGGCGACATCTGATAAGTTGGCATTCCGCCGAATACAGAGTTGGTCCAGCGAGTAGTCTCGCCAGTCTGCTGCTGGTAAAGTTCCTTCTCATGTCCCAGTCCCTTGCTTGCCGCAGAGTCATGACGGAACAGGATTCGTCCGTCCATGTCAGCTGGCATGAAGTAGGCGAAGGAGATTACCGCAAAAATAATTACTACCAGAATATCCAGTAGATACTTCTTCAAAAATTTCATATTTTCTATAAACGTTTATAATTTTGGGGACAAAGTTAGCACAAATCGAAGACACTACAAAATAAAAGAAGAAACTTTTTACTTTTTTTATCGAAGAAAAGTCACAATAGGGGTTTCCCCCTAACTTTTAGGGAAACTATCTTGGTTTATCTGCCGATAAGCCATACCTTTGCACCCATAAACATAAAATGAGTAAGATTATGAAAAAAATCGTATTTATCTTGATGGCGATGCTGATGGCAGTCATCCCATCTACTGCACAGAATTACAAGCACAGTAAATATTATAACCAGAAGACGGGGCATCTCGACTATGGATCCAACAATAAGGGCGTCGATACCTATTACGGCATCCGCATCGGACCCGGATTCTCATACATCACTTCTGACGACAGCCGTCTCGATGGTGGCGACTGGCAGACAGGTCTCAACGTAGGTGTTGTAGCCGGCTTCCCGCTTACCTATTCTGACCCACTCTATCTGGAGACTGGTCTCTATTATATAGAAAAAGGTGGAAAGAAATCCTTAGGCGGAGGCAAGAAGATGACCTACGACCTCAACTATCTGGAGATTCCGGTAGTAGTAAAATTTAAATATGAGATAGATGATGACTTAACCATAGAGCCGTTTGCCGGTGGATATTTTGCAGCAGGCGTGGGTGGCAAGATCAAGAACTTTGCTGAGCGCGAGGCTCAGAGTTCATTCCGAAGCAACAACTTCCGTCGCCTGGATGGCGGTCTCCGCATCGGTTGCGGTATCGGCTACGACATGTTCTATGCCGACCTCACCTACGACCTCGGTCTTGCCAACATCTGCCACGATACATTTGACAAGGCACGCAACAGAGCCGTCATGCTCAATTTTGGCGTAAATTTCTAACAGAAGAAAACAACCATACGTTTTGTAGTTAAAACTTGATATACATTTCCCTGCCTGTTATAAAATATAGGTGGGGAATTGTTCTTTTATGGGATTTATTTTGTAACTTTGCACCCAAATTTGAAATAAATCAGTATGAGAATAGGAATTATCGTTGCGATGGACAAGGAGTTCACGCAGCTCAAGACATTATTGACAGAATCGCAGACAGAGCGAAAGAATCATAAGGACTTCGTCATCGGAAAAATCGGCGAGAACGAGGTGGTGATGCAGCAGTGCGGCATAGGAAAGGTGAACAGCGCCATCGGAGCGGTGGAAATGATTGATAATTATCACCCGGACCTCGTGATTTCTTCGGGAGTGGCTGGCGGTGCAGACATCAACCTCAATGTTACTGAAGTAGTAGTGGCAACCAACTGTGTTTATCACGATGCCTACTGCGGTGATGAATGCGAGTTTGGACAGATTCTCGGTATGCCAGCCACCTTCAAGACTCCAAAGGAGTATGTGGAGAAAGCACTTGCCATCAATGAACTGCCCGCCAACCAGCATCCGAAGATTCATGCCGGACAGATTGTTAGCGGCGAATGGTTTGTAGACAGCAAGGAGAAGATGCGCTCCATCCTGGAACATTTCCCTCATGCCATGGCTGTGGATATGGAAAGCTGCTCTATCGCACAGACCTGCCACATCTACAAGACTCCTTTCATCTCCTTCCGCATCATCAGCGATGTTCCTCTGAAGGATACCAAGGCACAGCAGTACTTCGACTTCTGGGCTAAAATGGCAGAAGGCTCATTCAATGTCACCAAGGCATTCCTGGAGAGCCTTTAGAAGTGAAGAACGAAAAGTGAAGAATGAAGAATTCAATTGCTTTTCAGGTACGGGCTTAATTATAAATTGTAAATTATTAATTATAAATTATAAATGAATAAGATTCCAAGTTTCACAATCAATCATAACAAGTTGCTCCGCGGCATCTACGTAAGCCGCAAGGACGAGGTAGGCGGAGAAGTAGTCACCACTTTCGATATCCGCATGAAGGTGCCTAACCAGGAGCCTTGTCTCCACAACGGTGCCATCCATACCATCGAGCACCTGGCTGCCACTTACCTGCGTAACGACGAGGAGTGGAAAGACCGCATCATCTATTGGGGACCAATGGGATGCCTTACCGGCAACTACCTCCTCATCAAGGGCGATCTGGAGAGCAAGGACATCGTAGAACTGATGAAGCGCACCTTCCAGTTCATTGCCGATTTCGAAGGCGAAATTCCTGGACAGGCAGCCAAGGATTGCGGCAACTATCTGCTCCACGACCTGCCTATGGCTAAGTACGAATCGAAGAAATATCTCGAAGAGGTGCTCAACTGTATCACTGAAGCTAACTTGATTTATCCTACACAGGATTAATCATAGATGAACGCCCGCAACCACAAATTGCGGGCGTTTATATTTAATTAACCAGAAAAGTTTTGAAACTTTTCCGAAAACTCATATCTTTGCATAAGATAAGCTACACTCGGCAATTTGAAAGCAAGCTTTCATTGCGCTCGTTTGCATTATCTTTGCATAAGATAATATATATTAACGACAATCACCAATAACGACAATAACTAACAATTATCAACTTCTTTTTGTGGCAAGAATAAAGTGTATCGATTTTAATACAACAACCATGAACATCAAAAAAGTTTTGTTTGGAGTGACCTTCATCATGTCTACCATGGCTGGCCACTCTCAGAGTGTATTCCAAGTTAAGCAGCAGTCGTTGCCTAATCCGGACAACGAGCCTACAGCTGTGTTCCCTGTTCCTAGCGATCGCCAGATGAAATGGCAGGAGACAGAATTCTATGCCTTCTTCCATTACGGAATGAACACCTATACCAACAGAGAATGGGGCTTGGGAAGTGAAGACGTAACCCTTTTTGCACCTACCAAGAAGCCTAACCCTACTCAATGGCTCAAGGCTGTAAAGGCTGCTGGCATGAAGGGCGGTATAGCTGTAGTCAAGCATCATGACGGTTTCTGCCTCTGGCCTACATCTACTACTGACCATTCCATCGTCAATGCCGGCAATGAGAACGGTAAGACCACCAACATTCCACGCGACTTTGCCAAGGCTGCCCGAAGCTTGGGAATGAAGTATGGTTTCTATGTTTCTCCATGGGACAGAAACAGCAAATACTACGGCACAGAGAAATATGTCAACGACGTTTTCCTCCGCCAGTGCGCTGAATTGGCTCAGTATGGTAAAGACCAGTTCGAAATGTGGTTCGACGGTGCCAACGGTGGCGACGGATACTACGGCGGACGCAATACCACCGTCAATGTAGACCGTTCTACCTATTATGACATTCCTAACCTCAGAGATTCTATCCACAAGGTTTGCCCAGACATCATCCTCTGGGGTGTGGGCGCTGAGTCAAGATGGATTGGTAACGAGGCAGGATGGGCTGGCGAAACAAACTGGCTCACCGACGAAAGAGGTTATGCTCCTGAAAGCAATGGTATGTATGGTACCGAAGACGGATGGCAGTGGGACCCGGGAGAGAGCGATGCCAAACTTACTGACAAGGGATGGTTCTGGCACGAGGGCGAGAAGCCTCTCTCTGTAGAGCGACTCTTCCAGATGTATCTGGAGACTGTAGGTAGAAATGCTACCTTGATTCTCAACTGCCCTCCAGACAAGAGTGGTCAGTTGCCAGAGATTGACGTCCGTGTCCTCAAGGATATGGGCAACATGATTCGTACCCGTCTGGGCAAGGACCTGGCACAGAAGGCAAAGGTTACTGTAAGCAACACCCGAAAGGCTGGTGCCAACCGCAACTATGCAGCCAAGAACCTGACCGATAACAACAAGAATACCTATTGGGCTACTGATGATGGCGTGAAGCAGGCTACCATCACCTTCAACTGGGACAAGCCACAGACCGTTCGCTATGTAGACATGATGGAATATATCCGCAAGGGTCAGCGAGTAAGAAAGTTCCATATCGAAATCTCTGAAGACGGAAAGACATGGAAACCTATCGCAGAGAAGTGCACCACCACAACCATCGGATACAAGCGCATCATCCCGTTGAACGGCAGCACATCCGACAGTTACGGCAAGGGTTATCAGGTGAAAGGCCTGAAGGTTGTCATCGACGACAGCAAGGCTTGCCCATTGTTACATTCCATAAAAGTATTTTAAACTTTGACTCTACACTAAGAATATGAAGAAATTACTCATAGCATTGTGTTTGTTACCATTGGCTGCAATGGGACAAGAAATTAAGTTCGACACCCAGGATTACAAATCCGTGGGAGTTTACGACAGATGGGAGCATTCCCCATTCCGCACAGGAGAACTGGCGGGCAACTGCGAGGTTGTGGATAATCCTGACCTCACCAACAATCCCAACAAGAAGGTGCTTGCCTTCCAGCGTTCACGCCTGGCATCCAACATCTTCGGTGCAAGAATAGATCTGAAGAAACCGATTGCACTGGGGCCTTCAGGAAAAGTAGTTCATGTACTTATCAACCGTCCGATGGAAGGCAGAGTGATGCTGGTAGGACTTGGAAAGCGTAGAGACAGAGCCGGACAGTCTAACGAAGTGGAGCAGTTCTGGATCAAGTCAACCACTCCTGTTCCTGCAGGACAGTGGGCTGATGCCGTTTTCCCAATCAAGAGTGCAGAAGGTGTAGACATCTATAGCCTGGTTGTGGTTCCTCATGCTGAGTCACCTCACGAGATGAAGCAGGATGAAGTAGTATATATTGACGACATCAATATCCACCTGACCAACGCTCCTCGCATCACCTTGCTGAAGACCGAAGGTGCTGCAAAGAAGAAGGCTCACAGCGAGTTTGTTTCTGTAACCGAGGCTAACCGCAACGGTATGGTGACCGCAGCAGATGGAACCACCCTCAACAACCACAAGGTGGCATACGGCAAGCCATTCAAGGTGAAGATGGTTCCTGCTCCAGGATTCACCTACGGTGACTTCACCATTACCCATGGTGACCAGATAGAACCGCTCAAGAAGACAGATATCGCCAAGGATGGCACCTACACCATTCCAGCCAAATGGATGGATGGCAACGTAACCATCGAGTGCATATTTATCTCTACAAGCAAATAAACAAGGAATACAACCCAGTTTCGCTTTCACTCTTCACTCTTCACATTTTACAGATAACCTTCTGTGTTACTGCAAGTTGGAAGGGTGAAGAGTTATTTTATCTCTTCACAACTCTTCACCACTCTTTACATCAAGTGATTTTGAGCAGCTCAGAAAGGGCTTTCAGAGTCTCCTGGAATCGGAATAAGACTCAAGTAAACTTTAACAAAGCCCCACGTAAACTTTATCTAAGGCTTAAACCAAATTCAAAGAAGGCTTAAATCAAATTGGAAAAAGGCTTATTCCAGAAGCAAATGAGACTTAAAGCGAGCCTTAATAGATGGCTGAAGCAAGCCTCAATAGATGGCAAAGACAAGCCTCAATAGAAGCCATTTTCCCACTAAAGTGAAGAGTGGTGAAGAGTGGTGAAGAGTGACCATCTACTCTTCACCATTTCAACCATCAGTAACACAGTAGGTTATATACAAAACGTGAAGAGTGAAGAGTAAAATCGAAACTGGCTCTTAAACACCCGATATACTGTTTTTCAGTATACCACGCCCTACTTTTTTTTTTCATCCCGAGATATAAAAAATTATCTCGGTACGGCAATTTATTGCCCTAGAAGGGGGCAATAAATTGCCATGCCGAGGCACATTCAGAAACATCGTATTATATTCTGCCAAAGTACGGGCAGAATATAATATTACCCAGTACGAATATAATATTACTCAGTCCGATTTCTATAATTCACAGTATTACCGCATCATTATAACTTAGCGTCCTACCATTTCAGTTTTCCGTATTTCTCCTTATACCACAGTTGCCAGCCATTCACCAGGTTCTGCCAAACCACATAAGCACCCGGTGCTACGGCAGCAAGCGGATTCAGAAAAGTAAGGGTTAGCCAGATACCCACAATGGTATTCTTCTGTCCCAGAGCCTGACCGGCACTGATGCTCGCATCATAATGTCTGCCCACCGCCTTACCGATGGCGAACTGGACAATACAAACAAAGAGCGGAACAATGAGCAGCAAGGCAAGAATCCATCCCGAAACCTCGGCATGGAGGATATTGCGAACCGTCTCGCCCATCAGGATAGTAAGGTTGAAGCACCACATATAGAAGCCCAGATCCTTCACGCTCTTCACCTTATCCACCCATTTAGGCAGAAACCTGCGGCTCAGCAAAGCCAGAAGCAAAGGAACCACCAGTACCGTGGTTACGTTTCGGAATACCATCGCACTCATGAAAAGAAAGGAAACATCTGCCCCCTTCTCCACCATCGGGAAAAGACTAGGAATGATAACCATCGTAAAGACATTGGCTATCACCGTATAAGTTGTCAACGAGCCGATGCTTCCACCCAACTTCTCCGTCACCACAGCCACGGCTGCCGCCGTAGGACAGATAAAACAGATGAAAGCACCTTCGAGCACCAGCTTGGTTTCATAATTATCTCCGAATTCGAAGATAAGCACCACCATCATCAGTGCCAGACTGGTTCGGATGAGCTGCAGGATAAAATGCCAAGCCTTCGGTTTCATCTCCTTGATCTCAATCTTACAGAAGGTAACATAGAGCAAGGCAAAGAGCACCACCGGCATCATATCCACCAGCTTCGGTCCCACCGCATCGCCCAAAGGTTCCAGAAAAGGAACATTGGCGAAAATCAGATAGCCCACGGCTCCCAATACCAGAGAACAGGGCAAAGAAAACTTTCTAAAGAATTTCCACAACCACATACGCATACATTAAAAAAGAATCCCCTGCAAGCAGACTGCCCAGGGCAATCGGCAAGAGGGGATTTCTCACGGATCCATTTATATATAAGCTATAGCTTAATCCTTATTACTACGCTTGCGCTCCAAGTGATCGAGAATCACCTTGCGCATACGCATACTCTTAGGAGTTACCTCTACGTACTCATCCTCGCGGATGTACTCCAGACACTCCTCAAGGCTCATCACGGTCTTTGGAATCACGCGAGCCTTATCATCAGAACCGGAAGCACGCACGTTGGTCAGCTGCTTTGCCTTGGTTACGTTAACCACCAGGTCGTTGTCGTGAACATGCTCACCAACAACCTCGCCGCCGTAAACCTCCTCACCTGGGTCGATGAAGAACTTACCGCGATCCTGCAGCTTATCGATGGCGTAAGCATAGGCAGTACCTGTCTCCAGCGCAATCATGCTACCGTTAGAACGGCGGGTAATCTCGCCCTTGTATGGCTGATACTCCTTGAAACGGTGGGCCATGATAGCCTCACCCTGAGAAGCAGTGAGCACATTGGTACGAAGACCGATGATACCACGTGAAGGAATATCGAACTCGATATCCACACGGTCGCCCATGTTCAACATAGAGGTCATATCACCCTTACGACGGGTAACCATATCAATCATCTTAGAAGCGAACTCCTCTGGTACGTTGATGGTCAACTCCTCGATAGGCTCACACTTCACACCGTCAATCTCCTTGTAGATAACCTGTGGCTGGCCTACCTGAAGTTCATAGCCCTCACGACGCATGGTCTCGATGAGCACAGAGAGATGGAGCACACCACGGCCCGAAACAATCCACTTATCAGTGGTATCCTCGTAAGGCTGAACACGAAGAGCGAGGTTCTTCTCCAACTCCTTGTTCAAGCGCTCCTGGATATGACGAGATGTACAGAACTTACCCTCCTTACCGAAGAAAGGAGAATCGTTGATGGTGAAGAGCATACTCATGGTAGGCTCATCAACAGCGATTGGAGGAAGTGGTTCTGGGTTCTCGAAGTCGCAGATGGTATCACCAATCTCGAACTTCTCCAAACCGACAACGGCACAGATGTCGCCAGAATCCACATGGTCTGTCTTCTTATGACCCATACCCTCGAAGGTATGGAGTTCCTTGATCTTAGTCTTCTCCTGGGTACCGTCACGATGGCAGATAGTGATGTTCATGCCATCCTTCAAAGTACCACGGTGTACACGACCTACGGCGATACGACCGGTGTAAGAGCTATAGTCAAGAGATGTGATCAAGAGCTGAGGAGTACCCTCCAGCTGCTTAGGAGCAGGGATAATCTCCACAATCTTGTCGAGCAGATAATCGATGTTGTCTGTTGGCTTGTTGTAGTCATCGCTCATCCAGCCATTCTTGGCAGAACCGTAAACTACAGTAAAGTCAAGCTGATCCTCAGTAGCATCGAGGTCGCACATCAGGTCGAACACCATCTCGTACACCTCTTCAGGGCGACAGTTAGGCTTATCTACCTTATTAACGACAACGATAGGCTTCAGTCCGAGCTGCAAAGCCTTCTGCAGCACGAAACGGGTCTGAGGCATAGGACCCTCGAAAGCATCGACGAGGAGGAGGCAACCGTCTGCCATGTTGAGCACGCGCTCAACCTCACCACCGAAGTCAGAGTGTCCTGGAGTATCGAGAATATTAATCTTAGTACCTTTCCAATTGATAGACACATTCTTTGAGAGAATGGTTATACCACGCTCGCGCTCCAAATCGTTGGAATCGAGCACCTCGCCGCTGTTATCCTGGCCGTCACGGAACAGCTTACCAGCGAGCATCATCTTGTCAACCAAGGTTGTCTTACCATGGTCAACGTGTGCAATAACTGCAATGTTTCTAATGTCTTGCATTTCCTTTACCTTAAATACTTTATGAATTTGGGTGCAAAATTACAAAAAATTCCCGAAAAATTTGCATAATTCACTGAAAAGTTGTACCTTTGCACCGCATTTTAACGGAAACCACCGTGAGGAAGGTCCAAAAGATGCATAACATTCATTCATAATAATTAAATTTTAAGTATCACAGCTATGTATTTAGACAAAGCAAAAAAAGAAGAGATCTTTAGCAAGTACGGAAAGTCTAACTCTGATACTGGTTCAGCTGAGAGCCAGATAGCATTGTTCTCATACCGTATTGCTCATTTGACGGAGCACGTTAAGAAGAACCGTAAAGATTATACTACAACACGTGCGTTGACACAGCTTGTAGGAAAGCGTCGTGCATTGCTCGATTACTTGTATGATCGCGACATCAATCGCTATCGTGCTATCATCAAGGCCCTCGGTCTTCGTAAGTAATCAGCGAAAGCAGACACATTGCTTAACAGAATTAAAAATCCCATCGCTCACAAGAACGATGGGATTTTTCTTTTTTCTCATTCTTTATAATATTTCCTTCAAGGGTTTCATCACGAAATCACGCTCCTCCATCAACGGATGAGGAACCTTGAAATCAGGCTCATCGATTTTCAAATCATCAATGAGCAGGATGTCGATGTCGATGATACGGTCGAAATACTCTCCATCCACCGACTTCATCGTACGCCCCATCTCTCGCTCTATCTTCTGAGTGGCTTCCAATACCTGGCGAGGAGCCATCTCGGTCAGCACCAACACACAGGAATTGATGTAATGATTAGGCGACGAATAGCCCCAAGGCTCTGTTTCGTAAAGAGCAGACTGGCGCTTAACCACGCCAATCTGCTCTCCTATTTTATCTATTGCCTCACGAATATTGCGCTTTCTATTGCCCAAATTCGTTCCGAGACCTAAATATACTTTATACATACTTATTCACACTTTTGCGAAAACTGTGGATAACTCAGTCTAAGACCTGTATATCAACGACTTAATTATACACAAAAAGCGTTTGTTTCGCAATTAATCAGGAAGTATCAACAATGAATCGCCGTAACAACCGAACATATAACCATTCTTCACTGCCTTCTTATAGCACTCCATAACCATGTCGTAACCGCCAAAGGCTGCCGTATTCATCAGGAGTGTAGACTCAGGCTGATAGAAATTGGCTACCATAGAGTCTGCCAATCCGAAATCGTATGGAGGGAAGATAAACTTGTTGGTCCAGCCATCAAATGCCTTCATCATACCATCTGTACCCACAGCTGTCTCTGTAGCCTTGAGCACACTTGTTCCAATGGCACAGACATGATGACCCGACAACTTGGTGTTATTCACCAATTCACATGCATCCTTGGTGATAATCATCTGCTCTGAATCCATCTTGTGCTTGGTAAGATCCTCCACCTCAATCTCGTGGAAGTTGCCAAGTCCGCAATGCAAAGTAATGAAAGCCTTGTTAATGCCATCAATCTCCATACGCTTCATCAACTCTCTAGAGAAGTGGAGACCAGTAGCTGGAGCAGTTACAGCACCTTCCTTCTCTGCAAATACGCACTGGAAGTCGTCCATATCATCCTCTGTAGCGTGATGCACCTCACGGTTATCAATCACATAACGAGGCAATGGAGCCTCACCCAATGCAAAGAGAGACTTCTTGAAGACATCATGCTTACCTTCTTCATCATAGAGGAAACGAAGGGTACGACCACGGCTGGTGGTATTATCGATAACCTCAGCTACCATCTCGTTCACATCGTCAAAGAACAACTTGTTGCCAATACGAATCTTGCGGGCAGGCTCTACGAGTACATCCCAAAGACGCATCTCCGGATTCAATTCACGGAGCAGGAACACTTCAATCTTGGCATCAGTCTTCTCCTTGGTACCATAAAGACGGGCAGGGAAAACCTTGGTGTCATTGAATACAAAGGTATCACCCTCGGTAAAGTAGTTGACAATATCCTTGAACTGCAAGTATACAGGATTGCCGTCGGCATCCACCATATCCTTGCCTTCCTCATCCTTCTTATACATCTCAATGGTTTCAGACTTCTTATGGAGCACCATGAGACGAGACTCGTCACGGCGAGTCACCTCGAATACACGTTCTCCACTTGCTGTCTTAACCACACGTCTTGCTTTATGTGGATAAAGTGCCACCTGCTCTTTTGGCAACTTGAAATTGAATTGTGATAGTTTCATGTTATATATTTTTCTCCTTTCTAAATGATTACTAATTTCTATTTTATTATTCTCAAAAGACAACACTTACTTTGCGGCCTGGGTGCTGTCTTCTAAAGTCTGGGCATCCAACCATTCCTGGAAATGATCGAAGTCGATACAGTTCTCAACGGCAAAACTTCCAGCCTTGGTACGGCGAAGGGCTGTAAGGAATGCTCCACTATCCAGAGCACGACCGATGTCACGTGCCAGAGAACGGATGTAGGTTCCCTTACCGCAAACTACACGAATGCTTGCCGTCTTCTCCTCGTCGTTGTAGTCGGTGAGTTCAATCTCGTCCACACGTACGGTCTTTGGCTTCAACTGCACGTCTTCTCCCGCACGACGAAGTGCATAAGAGCGGTCACCATTCACCTTCACGGCACTGTAGGTAGGTGGAACCTGCTGGATTTCGCCCACAAACTGCTTGAGTGTTTCCTCTACCAGTTCACGGGTGATGTGCTTGGTAGGGAAAGTATGATTCACACTGTGCTCCTTATCATAGCTAGCCGTAGTAGCACCCAGCTGTAGAGTTGCCGTATACTCCTTGGTATGCGCCTGCAACTCTTCTATCTGCTTGGTACATTTTCCTGTACAGAGCACCAACACGCCAGTGGCAAGGGGATCGAGCGTACCGGCATGTCCTATCTTCACCTTAAAGCCGAGCTTCTTGCTGAGCAGATAGCGAACATGCGCCAAGGCTCCGAAACTCGACATGCGATAAGGCTTGTCGATGGCAATAATTTCTCCTTTTCTGAAATCCATTATGAAATATTTAATCCACCATCTGCATGTCTACACCACAAAGGCCGCAGATGATGATGATGAGTCCTACAACGATACGATACCAGCCGAAGGCAGCGAAACCGTACTTGGTGACATAATTGATGAAAAACTTGATGGCGAGGATGGCAACGAAGAATGCTACCACTGAACCTAAAATCAATGTTACCAGATTATTACCCTGGGTGAGCAACGAACCGCCACCATGGCTGATGAGCTTATAAACCTCCAGACAAGTGGCACCAAACATAGTTGGAACCGCTAAGAAGAATGAGAACTCTGCAGCAGCCTTACGAGTAAGACGCTGAGACATACCACCCACGATGGTTGACATAGAACGAGACACACCAGGAATCATCGCAATACACTGGATAAAACCGATGGTCAAGGCGCGCTTGTAAGTAAACTTAGTCTGCTCACTACCTTTATTGAATATCTTATCGCAGAAGAGCATGAAGACACCACCAATGACAAGCATCCAACCTACCAACTGCACATTGCCAAGGTTAGACTCAATAAAATCATTAAAGGCAAGACCCAACACCACCGCAGGTACAGTACCCACTACCAATCGTGCATAGAAATCGAACATTGCCTTCCAATAGGTCTTCTCGCCTGTTTTCACTGAATCCGGATAGAAAAATCTCTTCCAATACAAACAGATAACAGAGAGAATAGCACCAAACTGAATGATGACAGTAAAAGCGTTAACAAACTGATCCTGAATATCTACGCCCAACAAGTTTTCGGTGATAATCATGTGACCTGTACTTGACACAGGCAAGAACTCGGTCAATCCCTCTACAATAGCGATAATGATTGTCTGAATAAAATCCATCTAATAATAATATGTATATTAATTATAAATTATTAATTATTAATTGTCTTTCGGCTTGCGTATTACAGCATAGATGATAGAGAGGAAACCAATCAATGTAACGGTTGGTGCCACAACGATACGACGAGTACTGAAGATATCAGTATCGAAAGTATGCTCATTAGAGCCAGCTCCGCTCATCAAGAGGAAACCGATGATGACAATTGCCATGCCAATTGCCAACAAGATGAAGTTCATCTTGTCAAATGCTAAATTCTTCTTATCCATTATTTTAATGTTTAATGTGTAATGTTCAATGTTTAATAAAGCAAGAGAATTCTTCACTCTTCGTTCTTCACTCTTCCCTTATATTTTATACAGGTCGCCTGCCTTCATCTTCAGGAACTTATTTACAGAGATGCTTGCGCACAAAGCCGTGATGATGATACCGAAGAGGAACACCGATCCGCCGGTAATAGCCAGTTCCTGCCAACCCAACACGTTGAGCAACTCAGGCTCATGCAACGACCAGGCATAAAGACAGCCACCCAGGAATCCATCTGCCAGCAAAGCTGCCACCACGCCTATCACCATCGCTTTTTTCAGGAATGGCTTACGGATAAAGCCCCATGAAGCTCCTACCAGTTTCATCGTATGAATAGAGAATCGACGGGCATAAATACCTAAGCGTACCGTATTGTTGATAAGCGAGAAGGATATGAAAGTAAGCAAGACTGCCACAATCAACAAACCAATACTAATCTTAGCGAGCGTATTGTTGACCTGCTCTATCAAATCATGCTGATAACTGACCTCAGTTACACGCGGATAAGCCTTCAATTCCTTGGCAATCCATGTCAGGGAATCATTATTGGCATAATCTGCCTGAGTCGTAATTTCAATAGAAGGCTGGAATGGGTTTACACCGGCAAACTCACTAGGATTGGTACCCAATTCCTTGGTAGCTTCCTTCAACGCCTGTTCTTTCGTAATATAAGTCAAATCCTTTACGTAAGGACGGGCATTCAAGCGTTTACACATCTGCAAACCTTCCGGATTGGTCATATCCTGCTCCAGCATCACCTGTACCACCAGGTTCTCCTTCACATACGACGAGAGGTTCCGCCCCATGAGGACAGAGAAGATGACCAAACCCAACAATACAAGCACCATAGCGGTGCTGATGCATAACGTAACAACCTGCAATCCACGATGATTGCGAGGTTTATATTGTTTCTTTCTCATTATCAATTCTATTTATTTCTGACTGAAAAGAGCGTAATTACCCAAATTGTCTGCAAAGGTACATATAAACGAAGAGATAACAAAATAAAATTGCATTTATTTACATTTATTCGGAAAAATAAGAATAACAGAAACGAGAAAAAGGGCCGACCTCACGGCCAGCCCTTCCTATACAGAGTAAAATTCAAATAGGTATGACTTGAACTTTTACTTAATTTAATCTATTTGCTTTTATGGGACTTGCTAATCCCTAACAAATCTTACAACTTGGTGATGACACCCTTCTCTGAACTCTCCAGGAACTGGATGATGTTCTGAATCTCCGGTCCATCTGGCACCTGATCCTTGATCTGGTTAATGGCATCGAAGAGGGATGTCTGGCCATGGAATACCAATCGGTAGGCATTAGCAATATGCTTGCGAACCTTCTCGGTAAGCTCGGCTGCTTCCATGATGATGGTGTTAGGACCTGCATACTTCACAGGCTTTCCACCGGCAATGATATAAGGAGGAATATCCTTAGAGAAGGTAGTACCTGCCTGAATCATCGCCAGGTCGCCTACTCTAGTCTTGGCGTTCTCTACTACAGATGTTGAGTAGATGACACCGTTACCAATCACGCAGTCGCCCGCAATCTTGGTACCATAACCGAATACGCAACCGTTGCCGATTACGGTATCGTGAGAGATATGGGCACCTTCCATCAAGAAGTTGTTGTTGCCCAGAACGGTCTTGCCACCCTTGTGAGTACCACGGTTGATAACCACGTTCTCACGGATGGTATTGTTGTCGCCAATCACTACCTCACTCTCCTCACCGGTAAAGTTGAAATCCTGTGGGAGGGCAGCAATAACGGCTGCCTGGAACACCTTATTATTATTACCCATGCGAGTACCGTTCATGATGCTCGCAAAGGGATAGATGGTACAGTTGTCGCCGATGACCACATCGTCCTCGATATAGGCGAATGGATAGATCTTGCAGTTGTCTCCAATCTTAGCTTTTGGAGAAACCTCTGCCTTTGGACTTATTATACTAGCCATAATTATTAATTATTAATTATTAATTATCAATTACTTAGCTCCTCCACCCAATGCATAGTAGAGGTTTACCACTGCCTGCATCTTGTAGAAGTCATCAGCTACCTTTGAGAGTTGTACGTTGAGCAGTGAAGACTGTGCCTGGATTACTTCCAGATAAGAACCGCCAGCCTCTGACATCAACTTACGCGTATCCTCCACATTCTTCTCGAGTACGGCGATGCGCTTAGCCTCCACCTTACCCTTCTCGTCAGAATAGTTGTAGAGCACGAGGGCATTGCTCACCTCGCTACCAGCCTTCAACACGGCATCCTGCCAAGTGTTGTAAGCCTGCTCGTACTGTATCTTAGCCACCTTCAAGCCGGCAATGATTCTACCATTCTGGAAGATTGGCTGAACCAATGAACCAACAGCAGAAAGCAACCACTTGCCTGGATTCACGATGCCTGCACCAGCAGAATTGGTGAATGCACCTGTACCAGAAATGGTGATAGATGGATAGAACTTGCTGCGGGCAGTCTCAATGCCATAGAAGCACTGAGCCAGATTCATCTCGGCTGCGTGAACATCGGCACGGTTGTTGAGCAACTGGATGCCTACACCGGTAGAGAATGTTGTAGGAAGACTCTGATTCTCCAACTTGCCACGGGCAATAGAATGAGCCTGGTCACCGATGAGAAGACTCAGGGAGTTCTCTGTCTCACGAATCTGACGCATCAGGTCAGTCTTCTGAGTCAACACTGCATAGTAGTTGCTCTCGGCAGCCTGAACAGAAGTTCCGCGATAACCAATCTTGGTATCCTTCAGCACCTTCATGGTCTCCCAGGTATTCTTGGTCAAACCTTCCATATTGTTAACCAGCTCCACCTGCTTATCGAGCATCAACAAGGTATAATACATGTTGGCGATGTTGGCGATGAGGTTGGTCTTTACAGATACCTGATAGTCCTGCAACTGGAGCAGAGCCATCTGGGCACTGCGCTTCTGAGAGAGCAGATTGCCGAAGAGGTCTACCATCCAGCTGGCAGTAACAGGCATCGTGTAAGTCTTGGTGGCAGCCTGACCATCCCAGGAAGCGATGGTTCCCTGAGGAGTGAAAGACAAGGCTGGCACGAATGCCAACTTAGCACACTTCAGCTGCTCTTCTGCCATCTTCACATTCAAAGCCGCATTGAGGAGGTTGACATTGTTGTTCAATCCCTTCTCGATGAGCGACTGAAGCTGAGGGTCGGTAAAGACACTGCGCCAAGGGATATTGGCGAAGGTAGTAGTATCCTTTACAGCCAAAGTATCTGTATCAGAAGCTACATCGCGAACGATACCGCTGGTCTTCACATCCGGACGCTCATACTTTCCGTAGAGAGTCTTGCAGCTGCTCAGAGAGAGCGCTGCGAGACCCAATATGATGATATTTAAATTCTTTTTCATTGTTTCCTTTGAAGTTACATTGCGTTATTACTTCTTCTCGATACCCTTCTTCTGATGAGCTGCGTTGGCATACTGCTCCAACTCGGCAGCTACCTCCTCGTTCAACTCATCCTCGAACTTCATTGGGGTCAACTTCTCCTGCAACCACTGGAAGACTGCGAAGAGAGCAGGAACCACGAAGATCTGACAGATAGTACCAATCAACATACCACCTACGGCGGCAGCACCCAAAGTCTGGTTACCATTCTTACCTACACCAGATGCGAACATCAGAGGCAGCAGACCGATAACCATCGCCAGAGAGGTCATCAGAATTGGACGGAGACGGGCACCGGCACCCAAGATTGCTGAGTACTTGATAGCCATACCCGTACGACGACGCTCGAGGGCGAACTGTACGATAAGGATGGCATTCTTAGCTAACAGACCGATCAACATAATCAACGAAATCTGCATGTAAATATCGTTAGAGTGACCGAAGAGGTTGGTGAAGATGAACGAACCTGCCAAACCGAATGGGATAGACAATACTACAGACAATGGCAAGATGTAACTCTCGTACTGGGCACTCAAGATCAGGTAAACGAATACGATACAGAGTGCGAAGATCAAACCTGTAGAGTTGCTGGATTCAGCTTCAGAACGGGTCAAACCAGAGTACTCATAACCATAGCCTTCTGGCAATGTCTGCTTGGCAACCTCAGCAATCGCCTTCATACCATCACCGGTAGAGTAACCGCTGTTAGGAGTTACAGATACATCCATAGAGGTAAACAGGTTGAATCGTGTGATGTTAGATGGACCATAAATCTTCTTCAAGTTCACGAACTCGCTTACAGGAGACATGGTGCCATCAGCACAACGAACGTAAATCTTGCTCAGATCGTCTGGACGCATACGACTCTCAGGACCAGCCTGAATCATGACACGGTAGAGCTTACCGTAGGCATTAAAGTTAGATGCGTAGAGACCACCGAGGTAACCCTGCATTACAGACAATACTGAAGATGGAGAGATACCAGCCTGCTTGGTCTTGGCAACATCTACATCTACCATATACTGTGGGTAGTTAGGGTTGTACTGAGTCTGGGCGGTCTGAATTTCAGGACGCTTGTTCAACTCAGCCAGGAACTTCTTCACATTGTCATAGAACTTGTTCAAGTCACCACCGGTCTTATCCTGCATGGTCATGGTGATACCATTCTGTACAGAGAAACCGGAAATCATAGGTGGAGCGAAGGCAAGAACCTGTGCATCCTTGATGGCAGCAGTCTGCTTGTAGATCATACCCAACACAGAAGTATATTCCATTGGGTTGACAAACAACGCCTCAATACCGCCACCCGTACAAGCCTCCTTGATACGGTGGAAGAATCCACCCGGACGCTCCTCGAATGGCTTCAGCTTCACGATGATGGTACCCTGGTTAGAACCGGCACCGCCGATAAAGCTATAACCCATGATGGCGTTACGGGTTGCGATGGCTGGGTTGTTAGCCAGCATCTTATCTACCTGCTTAACCACCTCTGCTGTACGTTCCTGAGAAGTACCAGGAGCTGTAGAGATACAAGCGAAGATAGTACCGGTATCCTCATCAGGCACCAGACCCGTCTTGGTAGTACCCATCAGGGCAACCAGACCTACGATACTGACTGCCACGAGGCTACCAGCGATGATGCCATGATTGATAACCCACTTGACACCACCCTTATACTTATTGGTAATCTTCTCAAACTGATAGTTGAATCCTGCGTGGAAACGGTCTACGAAAGACATCTTCTTCTCGTGACCCTCCTCGTGTGGCTTCAGCAACACGGCACAGAGTGCAGGAGACAGCGTCAACGCATTGATAGCCGAAATAACGATAGATACAGCCATGGTTACACCGAACTCACGGTAGAAGTAACCGGAAGTACCACCGATGAATGATACAGGAACGAACACGGCAGACATCACCAATGTAATAGAGATGATGGCGCTGGAGATTTCGTTCATCGCATCGATAGATGCAGTAAGGGCACTCTTGTAACCCTGGTCGAGCTTGGCGTGAACCGCCTCGACCACCACAATGGCATCATCGACCACAATCGCAATAGCCAGCAGCAGGGCTGACAGCGTAAGCAGGTTGATGGAGAATCCGAAGATCCAGAGGAAGAGGAAGGTACCAATCAAAGCCACAGGTACGGCAATCATAGGAATCAGCGTAGAACGGAAGTCCTGCAAGAAGATATACACTACGATGAACACCAGTACCAGAGTGATGATCAAGGTGAAGATAACCTCCTCGATAGATGCGAACAAGAACTCGGTAACATCCATCAGGATGACATTCTTCAACCCAGGAGGATAACTCTTCTCCAGTTCATCAAGCGTTTTCTTTACGTCGTTTGCAATCTGGGTAGCGTTGGAACCGGCAATCTGCTGAACCATACCCATCACGGCAGGCTGACCATCATTGAGCAGGTTTACATTATACTGCAAACCACCCAACTCAATCTTGGCAACTTCGCCCAGACGGAGCGTCTGACCTGAAGTATTGCTCTTGATGAGGATATTCTCATACTCCAATGGAGTCTTCAAACGACCCTTGTAACGCAAGGTATATTCATACTGCATATCAGAGCTCTCACCAAAGCTACCAGGGGCAGCCTCGATATTCTGCTCTGCCAAAGCCTGAGAAATATCAGAAGGAACCAGTCCGAACTCCTTCATCTTCTCTGGTTTCAACCAGATACGCATAGAGTAGTTACGGGTAGAAGGGCTCTGCACATCACCCACACCATTGATACGCTTCAACTGAGGAATGACGTTGATCAAGGCGTAGTTGGTAACAAACTGGTCGTCGTAACGTCCATCGTCTGTAGTCAGAGCAAACATGATGACGTTGGAACTCTGTCGCTTGGTTACGGTGACACCCACCCTAGTAACCTCGGCAGGCAACAGAGACTGCGCCTGAGACACACGGTTCTGTACGTTGACCGCAGCCATATCAGGGTCAGAACCCTGCTTGAAGTAAACGGTGATCTGAGCAAAACCAGAGTTAGACGCAGAAGAGGTCATATAAGTCATGTTCTCCACACCGTTGATACTCTCCTCCAGCGGAGCAACGACTGAGTTCAACACCGTCTGGGCATCTGCACCCGTATAGGTAGCAGTTACCGTGATGGTAGGCGGCGCGATATTCGGATACTGCTCGATAGGCAGCGATACCAAGCCGATAATACCCAGCAAGACGAAGAAGATGGAAACCACCGTCGAAAGTACCGGGCGCTTTATAAAGTTTGTAAATGACATAATCTTATTTTAATTAAGAATTAATAATTAACAATTAATAATTGCCCCAAGGTCTATTAATTATTCATTATACATTATTAATTATACATTATTAATTATACATTATATTACTTCTTTCCGCCCATAGCAGTAGCGAAGGCATGAGCGTTATCCTGAGACTCAGCCAACTTGGCAGCCTCAGCAATCTTCTGATTGTAACGCTCCAGAGTGATAGGCTTGATCTGCTGACCATCGGTCAACTTGGTGATACCCTTCAATACGATGCGGTCACCTACATGGAGACCAGAAGTTACGATATAGTTCTTGCCATCATCCTGTGGATTTACCTTGATTTCAGAATACTTCACCTTGTTATCCTTGGTTACTACGTAAACGAAAATCTTATCCTGCACCTGAGAGCAAGCCTCCTGAGGGATGACGATAGCCCTGTTATGATCATTAGGAACCACGATAGAACCTGCACCACCACTCTTCAGCAACTTCTCTGGGTTAGCGAAGTGAGCGATGAGAGAGATAGAACCGGAAGTAGCATCGATGACACCACTCATCTTAACCACCTTACCCGGATGATTATAGATAGTACCATCAGCCAACTGCAGCTTAACAGCTGGGAACGCTGCGATGGCTGCCTGAACGCTACCATTGGTCTTAGACATGTTCAGAATCTGAGACTCTGAGAGTGAGAAGAATACCTCCATGGTGCTGATGTTAGAAACAGTTGTCAGAGCCTGACCAGAAGCGCTTACCAAAGCACCAACCTTGAAAGGAAGGCTACCTACAACACCTGCAGAAGGGCTGGTAACGGTACACCAAGACAACTGCTCGCGGGCTGAAGCCAGAGCAGCCTCTGCCTGAGCTACCTGAGCCTTAGCTGTTGCATAGCTGTTAGCTGCTGTAGAAAGTTCATATTCACCGATAATCTTGCTATCATACAACTTCTTGTTATTCTGATAAGTCAACTTAGCTGTATTTGCCTGTGCCTTAGCTGTATTTACAGCGGCAGCAGCAGAACGGACAGCAGCCTGATAGGTCTCGCTATCAATAGAGAATAAAGCCTGACCTGCTGATACAGTCTGTCCCTCGTGTACAAAAACCTTAGTGATAAAACCAGAAACCTTAGGACGTACCTCTACATCCTGGATACCCTTGATGGTAGCAGGATAGGTAGTCTGCAATGCGGCGCTGGAAGTACCGATAGTAGCCACAGCGAACTCATCGTCGCTGAAGTCAGGCAGACCGCCCTTCTTACTTCCACCACATGATGTCAACGCAGCAAGAACACAAACTGCTGCAACAAACAAAACGCTTTTAATTTTCATACCTATTTTATATTATAATTTATTATTTAATCTTTTTACTTCCTTAAGTTACAACGCTTTTCCGCCCTCCGGCGAAAACTAAGAAACACCTCTAAGTTTTAAAGGCGCTGCAAAATTACTAATAATAAACGAATAACGGCTCGCATGGAGCCGTTATTTAACAAAAATTATTCTCTATTTTAAGTTTTCTGCATTTACAAGTCCCATCTCCTGTGCCTTCTTCATCAAAAGCTCCATCAATGGTTCCCGCTCGTTAGCCACTTTATTGTCCAGTACAGCATCCTTAAGATACTGCTTCAAGGTACCAACCTCGCGACATGGAGTAAGGTGGAACATCTCCATAATCTCATTGCCATCGATACATGGCTGGAGCAGACGTTTGTAATCACGTTCCTGCAAATCAACCAGTTTCTCACGCACCATCTTGAAATTATCCAGGAAACGCTGCTTGCGAACCTGGTTCTTGCTGGTTATATCTGCTTCGCAGAGGGTCATCAGATCGTTGATATCATCGCCTGCATCATTCAACAGACGGCGAACGGCACTATCCGTTACCTCTTCATCAGCAATCACAATCGGACGCATGTGGAGTTCCACTAGCTTCTGTACATACTTCATCTTTGCATCCATCGGCAGTTTCATACGGCGGAAGATGTTCGGAATCATCTTGGCGCCTATGATATTATGGCTATGGAAGGTCCAACCGATGCTGTTATCCCATCGCTTGCTTTTCGGTTTGCCGATATCATGGAAGAGTGCCGCCCAACGAAGCCAGAGATTATCAGAATGCTTGCATACATTCTCAAGCACCTCCATCGTATGGTCATAATTGTTCTTATGCGCTCTGCCGTTCCGTGTTTCCACCTTATCCATCACTACCAGTTCCGGCAGGATAAGGTCAAGCAGACCTGTATCCTTCAAATAATAAAATCCACTGCTAGGATGCTTAGAGAGCATAATCTTGTTCATCTCGTCACAGATGCGCTCGGCACTGATGATCTTCAGACGCTCGGCATTACGGGAGAGAGCATCATAGGTCTCATCTTCTATCTGGAAATTGAGCTGAGTGGCAAAACGCACACAACGCATCATACGGAGCGGGTCATCAGAGAAGGTAATATCTGGGTCGAGAGGAGTGGCAATAATACCATCTTCCATATCATAAACGCCATCGAACGGATCTACAAGTTCGCCGAATCGCTTTTTATTCAAGCAGATAGCCATTGCATTGATAGTGAAATCCCGGCGGTTCTGATCATCCTCCAGAGTTCCTTCTTCTACAATAGGCTTTCTGGAATCATGGTTATAGCTCTCCTTACGGGCTCCCACAAACTCCACTTCCATATCATGATACTTCACCTGAGCAGTTCCGAAATTCCGGAACACAGAGAGATATGCATTCTTTCCGAGCAATGTTTTCAAGGCAGAAGCTACCTCAATACCACTACCCACCACAACGACATCTATATCATTGGAAGGTCGCTCCAAGAAAAGATCACGCACATATCCACCAACCACATAACATTCCACAGCCAACGAATCCGCTACCTCTGAAATCTTATGAAATATATCCTTATCCAGTATTTGTGCCAGTTCGGCATTGGTCAAATTTCTCATACTCTTTTTTCTTTCGGGGTGCAAAGTTACTGCAAATCGAAGACAATACAAAATAAAAAAAGATTTTTTTTGTTTTTATTGTTGAGATGCAGCGTAACTTATCAAAAGTTACTGCAAAATGAGCGAAAAACAAAATAAATTGCGATTTATTTTTTCTTCCGAATGCTGCGTAACTTATCCAAAGTTACTGCAAATTATGTAAAATACAAAATAATTATTTGGCTATTTCATAATAAATGCGTAAATTTGCACCGAATTTCGAAATTATTATGGCAGATTTATTAAAAACAGAACAGCAGTTTAAGGCTGTCATGGGTGAATGCAGGGCATTATTTGAGAAGAAACTTCATGATTATGGAGCCTCTTGGAGAATCTTGCGCCCTTCTTCTCTGACAGACCAGCTCTATATCAAGGCTAAGCGTATCCGCTCGCTCGAAATCAAGAAAGAATCTTTGGTTGGCGAAGGCATACGTCCGGAATTCATCGCCCTTATTAATTATGGTATTGTGGGACTCATCCAGCTGGAAAAGCCATTCGTGGATGAAGTAGACATGACGCCAGAAGAGGCAATGAAGTTATATGACCTCCATGCACAGGAAGCACTGGAACTGATGCTCAGGAAGAACCATGACTATGACGAGGCTTGGCGTTCGATGAGAGTCAGCAGCTATACTGATTTCATCCTTACCAAGATTCAGCGCGTAAAGGAAATAGAAGATATCGCTGGTGCCACGCTCGTGTCAGAAGGCATTGATGCCAACTATATGGACATCATCAACTATGCCGTGTTTGGAGCCATCAAGATGAGCGAATAAGGGTAAATGAATAATTCAAATGGAGAATAAGGCTACTCATATCTTAACCAAGATTGCGGTGAATATCGGGCGATTGCTCATGGCGACAACCTTCATATTCTCAGGATTCGTGAAGGGAATGGACCCATTGGGTACGCAATACAAGATAACCGACTATCAGGAAGCACTGCATATTGACTGGATATTCCCCTCATGGAGTACACTTGGCATGTCGGTTCTGCTAGGAATGATAGAGTTTGCCATCGGTATTTTCCTGCTGTTTGCCATCCATAGGAGGCAGGTAAGCCGGATTACTCTATTCATCATGAGCGTGATGACGCTGATTACTTTATGGATAGTCATCGCAGACCCTGTAAAAGACTGCGGATGCTTCGGTGATGCCATTATCCTATCGAATACAGAGACTTTCATCAAGAACATCATCCTCCTAGCGATAGCTCTCTTATTGTGGAGAAAGCCGTTCGAAATGAAACGACTGATATCCAAGCCGACTCAATGGATCGTAATC
Source organism: Prevotella sp. Sow4_E9_plate (assembly GCF_052116205.1). Classification (NCBI taxonomy): domain Bacteria; kingdom Pseudomonadati; phylum Bacteroidota; class Bacteroidia; order Bacteroidales; family Prevotellaceae; genus Prevotella; species Prevotella sp. Sow4_E9_plate. Next base: position 102,829 of record NZ_JBQKLN010000002.1, read on the forward strand.
AATTATACGTTCATCTTCTCTATCTGCGTAAGCTTATGGAGTCTGTGGACACTTCCACAATTCGACTTCCGCCCATATCATATCGGTGCCAACATCGCTAAAGGGATGGAAATACCTAAGGGAGCCAAACAGCCTAAGTTTGATACGACCTTCATTCTGGAAAAGAACGGAGAGCGAAAGGAGTTCACGATAGACAACTACCCAGACTCTACCTGGACATTCATCGACAGTAAGACGGTACAGACAGAAGAGGGATATGTGCCTCCTATCCACGATTTCAGTATCGAAGACACTCAGACGGGGCTAGACATCACCCAAGAGGTGATCCATCGTAAGGGATACACCTTCATCTTGGTTTCGCCCCATCTGGAATTTGCCGATGATGCCAATTTTGGGAACATCGATGAGATCTATGAATACGCCAATGATCATGGCTACAAGTTCATCTGCCTTACGGCAAGTACCGAAAAAGGGATCAAGCACTGGCAAGACATCACAGGCGCAGAGTATCCGTTCTATCTCACTGACGAGACCACGCTGAAGACTGTGATCCGCAGCAATCCGGGTCTGCTCTTGCTGAAAGACGGAACCATTATCCAGAAATGGAGCCACAATGATCTCCCAAACATGACGGAGATAGCAGGCAAGCCGCTGGAGCAGACAGAGATAGGTAAGATGCCGGAAGTAAGTGCAGCCAAGAAGATAGCAGGCATGGTTTCATGGTTCGTCATACCATTGGTATTACTCACCATCGCCGATAGGCTCTGGGCATGGGGCGCATGGATTAGAAAGAAAGAGAATTCAAACAGAATATTATCAACTTTTAAAAAGAAAAGAAAAATGAGAAAGAAAATTGTAGCAGGTAACTGGAAAATGAACATGAACCTGCAGGACGGTGTTGCTCTCGCTAAGGAGATCAACGAGGCATTGGTAGCAGACAAACCAAACTGCGACGTAGTAATCTGTACTCCATTCATCCACTTGGCTTCTGTAGCTCAGGTTTTGGATTCAGAGATTGTAGGTCTCGGTGCAGAGAACTGCGCAGACAAGGCTAAGGGTGCTTTCACAGGTGAAGTTTCAGCTGAGATGGTAAAGAGCACAGGTGCTCAGTACGTTATCCTCGGCCACTCAGAGCGTCGTCAGTATTATGGCGAGACAGCAGAGATCTTGAAGGAGAAGGTAGAGTTGGCTTTGGCTAACGGTTTGAAGGTCATCTTCTGCTGCGGTGAGACTCTCGAGGAGCGTGAGGCAGAGAAGCAGAACGAGGTTGTTAAGGCAGAGTTGGAGGGTTCAGTATTCCACTTGAGCGCTGAGGCTTGGAAGAACATCATCCTTGCTTACGAGCCAATCTGGGCTATCGGTACAGGTAAGACTGCTACTTCTGACCAGGCTGAGGAGATGTTGGCATACATCCGCTCTATCGTAGCTGAGAAGTATGGCAACGAGGCTGCTGAGGAGACATCAATCCTCTACGGTGGTAGCTGCAAGGCTAGCAACGCACCTGAGCTCTTCGCTAAGCCAAACATCGACGGTGGCTTGATTGGTGGTGCTTCTTTGAAGGCTGCTGATTTCAAGGGTATCATCGACGCTTGGAAGAAGTAATTAATAAGTCTACAGACTTAATAAAAAATTGAAGGGATGTTTTCTAAGTGAAGAAGCATCCCTTCTTCATCAAAACTACGATATTAATAATAAAAGGAATAGTCATGAAACAATTCGTCACATTATTGATTATCATCCTCAGTACTAGCATGACCGCTCATGCTCAAACTTACCTGGATCATCTGAAAGAGAAGAATCAGGGACAGGGTGTTGTGACCGTTCACCAAAGCAAGGCAATAGATGAATTGGTTAACGGAAAGAAGATTACGCCCCAAGACGACAAGACCAAGACTACACCACAACCACAAAAGAACGGAACAGATACTCAGCAGAAGGGAGTAACTCCTACTACTCAGCACAAACAGGGTCCAGACTCATTAAAGAAGACTGAACCTCAGCGCCATGAGACAGCCAAAGAAGGTGTCCATACAAGTAACGCGCAAAAATCAGAAACCCCAAAAGACGAAACAGACAACACTGTTGTAGACATGCGCAAGAAAGTGATGCGCAAGAGCTATAAGGTTACAGGATATAGAGTACAGGTTTATGCCGGAGGCAATTCACGCAACGACCGTCTGAAAGCAGAACAGACTGGCAATACACTCAAGATGAAATTCCCGGAACAGCCAGTATATGTTCATTTCTACTCACCAAGATGGATTTGCCGCATGGGCAACTTCCGCAACCTTAACGATGCCCGGAAGGTATTGATTAAGGTAAAAGCACTTGGATACAAGCAAGCCTGCCTCGTAAAGGGACAGATTACAGTGCAGTATTAAAAAGTGAAGAGTGAAGAATGAAGAATTCAACAGCTTTACTAATAATAAAGTTCAATGTTCAAAGCTCAAAGTTCAAAGTAAATAAGATATGAATCCAGAAACAGAATTTCGCGAGGGATTAGACGAACTCGCAGGCCACTATAAAGAAGTATTGAAACTCTTGGGTGAAGATCCTGAGCGTGAAGGTCTTGCAAATACTCCCATGCGTGTGGCTAAGGCTATGCAGATATTGACCCGCGGCTACACCCAGGATGCTCATAAGGTATTGACAGATGCCTTGTTTGATGAAAAGTACAACCAGATGGTAATTGTAAAGGACATCGACTTCTTCTCGATGTGCGAGCACCACATCTTGCCTTTCTACGGAAAGGTTCATGTAGCCTATATCCCAAACGGAAAGATTACCGGTCTCAGCAAGATAGCACGTGTGGTAGATATCTACAGCCATCGTCTGCAGGTGCAGGAACGCCTTACACAACAGATTAAGGACTGCATCCAAGAGACTTTAAATCCACAGGGAGTGATGGTTGTGATTGAAGCCAAGCACATGTGCATGCAGATGAGAGGTGTGGAGAAGCAGAATTCCATTACAACAACAAGTGATTATAGTGGCGTATTCAATTCCCTGAATACCCGTCAGGAGTTCATGAACCTGTTGAGAGGAGAAACAAAGAGAATCTAATTATTATAATGATTAGTTATTAGTGATTATTGATTGGCATGAGAGTCTATTAGTAATCACTAATCACTATAAAATAATCAATAAACACGATGTTAAGGTTTATATCCTGGAATGTAAATGGCCTTCGCGCTTGCGTTGGCAAGGACTTCGAGAACCAGTTTAAGGCGCTCGATGCAGATTTTTTCTGCCTGCAGGAAACAAAAATGCAGGAAGGACAGCTCGATCTGACCTTTGAAGGCTACGAGAGTTATTGGAACTATGCAGAAAAGAAAGGATACTCAGGTACGGCCATCTATACCAAGCACAAGCCTTTGAGCGTAAGCTACGGTATGGGTGTGGAAGAACACGACCACGAAGGCCGCATCATCACTCTGGAATATGAGCAGTTCTATCTAGTTACATGCTATACCCCCAACTCTCAGACAGAATTAAAGCGTCTGGATTATCGAATGACTTGGGAAGACGATTTTCACAAGTTTCTGAAGGCTCTTGACGCCAAGAAGCCTGTTGTAATCTGTGGTGACCTGAATGTAGCTCACGAAGAAATCGATATCAAGAATCCGAAGACCAACCGTCGCAATGCAGGTTTCACCGACGAGGAACGAGAAAAGATGACCATCCTCCTCAGCGACGGCTTTACCGACAGTTTCCGTTATCTTCATCCGGAAGAAGTAACCTATTCGTGGTGGTCTTACCGCTTCAAGGCCCGTGAGAAGAACGCAGGTTGGCGTATCGACTACTTCCTGGTATCCGACAGCATCAAAGACAGGATAACAGAAGCCAGGATTCATACAGAAATCATGGGCAGCGACCACTGTCCTGTAGAAGTTGATTTAGACATCTAATCAGATATCCCTAGAGAGACAAAAGATTCAGATATCAAATACAAAGGCAAAAGAAGGGCTGGCGAGATTTCGCCAGCCCTTTTCAGTTACGCACATATCAGAAAAAAGATGGGGATGTACCTTCCTCACGGAAGCCATCCCCATATTGGTCATATCAACATAAAATTTTAATTTATATAAGAGAGATTTTCTTTAATTCCAATGAAGAAACCGTTTCCAAGGTTTTAAATCTTACATGAACTGCTGGATTTCTGAGAGATTTCTCTTCTCTGTAGTACCATCCTTGTAAGTTACCATGAAGTAATCGTGAACAGACTTACCATTCTTGAACTGAACGACAGCCGCACCGCCTTCACGGAGCTGGAGAGTGAAGTAACCCTCACGCTTGCCATTGACATACTTGCCATGCCACTTCTCCTTACCATTCTTATAGTAGGTAGTAACCTCACCATTGAAGATAGTATTGCGATCGTTACCGAGATCTACAAAGCTGTAGCCACCCTCAGCACGGAGATTACCATTCATATAGAAGTCTTGGAACACATCCTTCTTATTGACGCCTGTGCCAGTAGTCATCAGCAGTCTGTAATAACTAGCCTGCTCTGCACTTGCTACGTTACTCATATTTTCTGCATAGAAAATAGTGTCAGCTACTACTGTTGCATTCTCTACGTGCTTACGACCGAAAGCTGCTACAGTCATAAAAGCCATCAATGAGAATAATATAACTCGTTTCATATTCTTAATTTTTTAGATTGAATTTGTTGTTGTTTATTTCTTTTTTCTGGTGCAAAGATACAATGAAATTCTCAATGTTGTATATTCTCTTAACGCAATTTTATTTTATTTTTTGCCCCAGTTTTACTTTTTCCGTGAAAACGTACACAGAATTACAATTTGTTATTTTTGCTCCTCCAATTACGCACTTTGAAAGTAGCTACAAGAAATAATACCCTATTTTACCTATCATCTCTTTACATATTGTAAACTCATTTATCATTTCATGTCGTATAAAAGAAACTTTTTTTCATCAGAAACATAAACTTTTTCGCCCGTTTGCTAGCTTATGTTCATTTTATTTTGTACTTTTGCAGAAAATATATCATAAATTATATCATATAATAAGGTATACGCATGAAACATTTTACAATTTTCATCATCATATTGGCCACACTTGGGCTTTGGTCTTGCAAAGACTCAGAGGGAACCATCGGAGATTCACCCATCACTGCCAACGGACAGGATAGGGATAGTGACATCATTACGGGAGATGACTACATCTACCATCTCCCCGTCATATTCCATGTATTCTACAAAGACAGCAAAAACCCGAAACAGTATATATCCAATGCCCGACTCAAGGAGCTGCTAGACAATGTCAACGAGCTATATCAAGGCAATGTATATAATATCAGTCTCGACACCATCGAGAGTGAGAACCTCCATATACAGTTCGAACTTGCCGAATACGACCTCAATGGAAAGAAACTGAAGACGCCAGGCGTAGAATACATCAAGATAGCAGAAGACTCCCTAGACTGTGAAGAGTTCATGCGCAGCAAGTCGAACGCCAAATACTCCTGGAACCAAAACGACTACATCAATGTGATGGTCTATACCTTCAAGAATACCGATGCAACGTCGACAACTCTTGGCATCAGCAATGTACCCTACAAGGTAGCCGGTTATCCTGATTTGGAAGGCTTGACCAACGGCAAGAATTATCCGCTCAGCAAGCCAAACAGTTTCCCATACTGCGTATCCCTCAATGCCATCTATGTGGATAAGAAATACGAGGGTACCCGATATACGACCGACAAGAAGCAGAAGAATTATCAGTATAATACAGCAGATCCGAATGCCACGCTGGCCCACGAACTGGGGCATTATCTGGGACTTTTCCACACATTCTCCGAAAAGCCAGACAAGAAAGACAAATCAGAGCCGGCTGATGACGATGATGATTCAGACTATTGTCAAGATACACCTAGCTACAACAGAATAGCGTATAACAAATGGCTCGTCAGCTACATGGCAGAAGCCAAAAAGATCAAGCCAGATACGACATTCACGGTGAAACAACTTGCCAAACGCTCCAACAATCAGGGAAAAGAATGGCAGGCAGACAATCTGATGGATTACAGCATCTGCTACAGCATGCGGTTCACTCCAGATCAAGCCTATCGAATAAGACAGGTATTGTACTATTCGCCGCTCATTCCGGGTCCGAAGAAGGCAAGAACCACCACAAGAGCATGGAATGAGATGCCAGAAGAAGAATTCGACCTTCCGAATGTCTTGGCCAAGGGAAGAACCATCAGGCTGAAAGACATTCAGACCCGCACCTTCCATGACAAATAAACAGATTCAATATCATCAAACAGCAGAATATAGAATATGAAATATACAATCAAGGCTCCAAGCCAACTCAACGCAAGCATCAACTTGCCTGCATCCAAAAGTATCAGCAACAGAGCGCTCGTCATCAGTGCGATGGCAGGAAGCAACATCCAGCCCGACAACCTGAGCGACTGTGATGATACAGAGGTGATTATTGTAGCCCTCAAGGATATGCCAGAGGTCATCAACATCAAAGCTGCAGGTACTGCCATGCGATTCATGACTGCTTACCTGGCTTCTACAGAAGGTGAACACACCATCACGGGTACCGAGCGCATGCAGAACCGCCCTATAGGCATTCTGGTAGATGCCCTTCGCTATCTGGGCGCAGACATCACCTATGAAAAGAAGGAAGGCTATCCCCCACTCCATATCAAGGGCAAGCCGCTGGAAGGAGGCCATCTGGAAATTGTGGGCAACATCAGTTCGCAATACATCTCAGCCCTCCTCATGATTGGTCCTATCCTCAAGAACGGATTGGAACTGAAACTGACAGGCGAAATTGCATCCCGACCATACATCGACCTGACGCTCTGGACGATGAGGGAATATGGCGCTGAAGCAGAATGGACTGATATGGATACCATCACCGTCAAACCGCAGCCATATAAAAGCACTCCTTATCAGATAGAAAACGACTGGAGCGCCTCTTCTTACTGGTATGAGATGATGGCCCTCAACAGCAATTCCAATTCCCTCATCAAGCTCGAAGGTCTAATGGACAGCTCCAAGCAGGGCGATTCGGTTGTGAAATACATCTTCAGTCTGCTGGGTGTAAAGAGCGAATTCGAAAGTCGCGACACCCTGAGCACTGTTGCCTTGAAGGCGAATCGCTGCCTGTTGCCGAAATTCGAATATGATTTCACGGGCTCACCAGATTTGGCTCAGACCATCGTAGTAGCCTGCTGCGCCCTTGGTGTCAAGTTCAAGTTTACCGGTCTTGCCAGTTTGAAGATCAAGGAAACCGACCGTATCGAAGCATTGAAGACGGAACTGAAGAAGGTGGGTTATGTGATTCGCGACGAGAATGACAATACGCTCATCTGGGATGGTGAAACCTGCGAGCCTACGTTCGCTCCTATCGACACCTACGAAGACCATCGCATGGCTATGGCTTTCGCTCCTCTCGCTTTCAAGTTTCCACAGATAGAAATCAACAACCCGGAAGTTGTGAGCAAGTCTTACCCACAATACTGGGAGGACCTCAAGAAAGTAGGGTTTGAAATAAGTGAAAAGTGAAGAATAAAAAGTGAAGAATTCTACAGCCTTTGCTAATCATAAAGTTCAAAGCTCAAAATTCAAAGTTCAAAGTTCAAAGTAAATGCTATATTTAGTTTTAGCCTTGGTGGTATTAGGCCTGATAAGCGCCCTGTTCGGTATCTTCTCTCATCGCAAGGGAGAGGAAGAGGAACCTTTGCAGGAAGGAGTATCGTGCAACACCTGCAATGGGGAAAACTCTAAATGCGAACAGGACTGCATGATGGAAGCAGCCATCAAGGAAATAGAATATTACGATGACGAAGACCTCGACCGGTTTGCTGGTCGCGAAGCCGATTCCTATACCGACGAAGAGGTGGAGGAATTCTCAGAGGTGCTCTATACGATGCAACCAGAAGAAGTAGCCGGCTGGAACAGAAGCCTCATTCTGCGGGGCATCAACCTTCCTAACCAGCTGAAAGATGAAGTCATCAACTTTTTAAGCTAGAATTTTACAGTTCAAACTTAAATATTCAGCAGCTCCGCTAATTATAAAGTTCAAAGTTCAAAGTAATGGATATACTGCAGTATACATTTTTCCAGAATGCGCTCATAGGAGCTTTCCTATCCAGCATCCTATGCGGATTCATCGGAACCTATATAGTTACCCGCCGACTGGTTTTCATCAGCGGCGGCATCACCCATGCCTCTTTCGGTGGCATCGGAATCGGTGTATATGCGGGGCTCAACCCCATTTTCTCAGCCATGGCTTTTGCCATACTGAGTGCTTTTGGCGTACAATGGATTTCCAGGAAGAAAGACGTGCGCAAAGACTCTGCCATCGCCATGTTCTGGACACTGGGAATGAGCGTGGGCATCATCTGCTGTTTCCTTACACCCGGATTCATGCCCGATCTTCCCTCCTTCCTCTTTGGCAGCATCCTAGCCATCGATAGTGCTGACTTGTGGCTGCTGGGCGGTCTCACCCTCATCGTTGCGCTGCTCTTCACATTCCTGCTGCGCCCCATTCAGAACATTGCTTTCGACAGCACGTTTGCCAGGTCGCAGCACCTGCCCGTCACAGCCATAGAATATTTGATGATGACGCTCATCGCCATGACCATTGTAGCCACGCTGAAGATGGTGGGCATCGTACTCGCCATCAGCCTGCTTACCATTCCGCAGATGAGCGCCAATCTCTTTACCAACAATTACAAGAACATGATTGCCGTCAGCATCCTGCTGGGATGGATAGACTGCCTGGTGGGATTATATGCCAGCTATCTGCTCAACGTGCCTTCAGGCGCTACCATCATATTCGTCAGCATCATCCTCTTTGCCCTCGCCAAGGGATATAAGATGCTCCGGCATTCATAAAGATAATATAATAAGGTGAAACAACAGAATACTTTTCATTACGCCCTAGGCTTTGTCTTCCTGACGACAGCCCTGATTCTTACCGGATGCTCTACGCAGAAGAATACAGCGCAGAGCAGATGGTGGCACGCCTTTAATGCAAAGTACAACACCTATTATAATGGTACACTCGCCTATATCGATGGTTCGCTGGAGAAAGAGACGGGAAACAAGGACAACTATACCGAGCAGATTCCGCTCTATACCGTGAGCAACAAGAACAGCCGGGAAATCGGCAAGGCCAACTTCGACCGCGCCATCGAGAAATGCGAGAAGGCCATCCATCAGCACAGCATCAAGCGAAAACCGGAATGGACCAAAAATCGCCGCAAGACAGCCAAAGACATCGAATGGCTGAGTCGCCGGGAATACAACCCGTTCCTCTGGAAGGCATGGATGCTGATGGGCCGTTCGCAGTTCTATCAGGGAGATTTCGAGTCGGCAGCCGCCACCTTTTCCTATATGAGTCGCCTCTACGCCACCCAGCCCGCCATCTACGGCAAAGCCCGGGCCTGGCTCGCCAAATGCTATATCGAGCAGAACTGGAATTACGATGCCGAAGACGTGATTCGCAACATACTTCGCGATTCCATCCACTGGCGTGCCCAGAAAGAATGGGATTATACCTTTGCCGATTACTATATCCACACCGGCAATGCCGAGCAGGCCATTCCTTACCTCAGGAAAGTAATCAGCCACGAGATGCGCCGCAAGCAGAAAGCACGCGAATGGTATCTGATGGGACAGCTTCAGGCATCCATCGGCAACAAGAAAGAAGCCTATAAAGCCTTCAGGCACGTGATTCGCCAGAATCCACCTTACGAACTCGCCTTCAACGCCCGCATTGCCATGACCGAAGTGATGGCGAAAGACAATGCCGGCAAGATGATCAGCAGGCTGAAACGAATGGCTGCCTCCGACAACAACAAAGAATATCAGGACCAGATATACTATGCCATCGGCAATATACACCTCAGCAGGAAAGATACCCTGCAAGCCATAACGGCATACGAGAAAGGCAATCAGAAATCTACCCGCAACGGCATAGAAAAAGGCGTCTTGCTGCTGCATCTGGGCGATTTGTACTGGACCAAGGAGAAATTCTCCGATGCACGCAGATGCTACGGAGAAGCCATCGGACTGCTGGATAAGGACAGAAAGGACTACCAGCAACTCGCCAACCGATCCAAGGTGCTCGATGAACTGGTGCCCTATACCGATGCCGTGCAGTTGCAAGACTCATTGCAGCAACTTGCCAGGATGAGCGAGAAAGAACGCAATGCTGCCATCGACAGGGTTATTGACGCCCTGAAAAAGAAGGAAAAGGAAGAAAGAAACAGAAAGGCGGAGGAAGAAGCGGAATCAACCCTCCGGCAGGACGGCGGCAACCTTGCCAACAACAACTTTGCCTCCAGCAACAGCCCGCAGAAAAACAATGAGAATAGCGCCAACACCCCTGCCAACGGGCAATGGTATTTCTACTCTCCGCTGACCGTAAGCCAGGGAAAGGCGCAATTCCAGAAACTCTGGGGCAAGCGAGATAACGTGGACAACTGGCAACGCATCAACAAGACCGTTGTTGCCAACGCTGCCGGAGCTGAAGAGATAACAGATGAACAGAGAGACTCGCTGGCACAGGCTGCCGAACAGGAAGAATTACTCAAGCAGACTTCAGACAGTGCCGTCAACGATCCGCACAGACGCGAGTATTACCTGGCACAGATTCCGTTCACCCCAGAACAATTGGCTGAGAGCAACAAGCTGCTGGAAGACGGTCTGTATCATGCCGGAGTCATCTTCAAGGACAAGCTCGACAACCTGCCACTGAGCCGGAAATCCCTGCTGAGACTGGTCAACAACCATCCAGACTATGCACATCTGGATGACGCCTACTACCATCTATATCTGCTCTATTCCAGAGAACGGAAACCAGAGATGGCACAGACCTATCTGCAGAAACTGAAGGCAGAATACCCGGAAAGCCAGTGGACTACCCTCCTTTCCGACCCATACTATGCAGAGAATGCCAAGCGGGGGGTGCAGATAGAAGATTCTCTCTACACGCTCACCTATCAGGCTTTCAGGGACGGGGAATATGACAAGGTGGAAAGGAACGCCCAGATATCACGGAACCGCTTCCCTGATGGGGCAAACCGTGATAAATTCCTCTTCATCGGCGGCCTCAGCAAGCTGAACGACGGCGATATCAAGAGCTGCCTGGCAGACCTCAAGGAAGTGGTCAGCAAGTATCCCGACAGCCGTCTGAGCGAGATGGCAGGTATGATCATCAACGGCGTGGATGCCGGCAGACGACTCTATGGGGGCAAATTCGACCTCAACGACGTATGGACCCGCAGAAGCATAGAGCTCAACGACCGGGATTCCACCAGGCAGAAGGGATATAGCCCGGAACGCAATGCCAGCTTCGTGTTCCTCCTTGCCTACGATCCGGACAAGACCAACGAGAACCAGCTGCTCTTCGAGATGGCGAAGTACAACTTTACCTCCTACATGGCACGCTATTTCGATATCAATATCGAGGACTTGGAGGGACTGCATCGCATGCAGATTAGTGGTTTCAACAGTTATGACGAAGCCCGCCAGTACGCCAACGCCGTATACCAGCAGCCCGCCATCAAGCGTCTGCTGGGCAATGTACGTGCCTACGTCATCAGCGAGCCGAACCTGAAGCTCCTGGGTACCAGCCATACCTACGAGGAGTATGAGAAGTTCTACAGCAAGCATTTCGCCCCTCTCCCTGTCAGCAAGCTTCCATTGCTTCTCGAACCTGCCGAAACAGCTCCAGCAGCAGAAGAAGAGCCTTCTTCAGAAGAGGCTACTTCTGAAGAATCGCCCAAAGCGGAACAATCACAAGAAGATAACACGCTGACAGTTCCAATAACCCCACAGGACGAACCGCTAAGCAGCGGAGAACTCGAAGTAGAAGGCAAGAAGGAAGAGATTCCGGAAAAGAAAGACGACGGAATCCTCGTGATTCCAAACCAGAAGGAAAAGAAAGACGACGGAACCCTCGTGATTCCAAACCAGAAGAAAGAGAAGAAGGAAGAAGATACCGGCATCTATTTTGATGACAGCAACTCTTCAGAAAGCATCGAACTGGAAGATGAATATTTCGAACTGGAAGGGTTCTAATGAATTGCCCATAGCGCCTGATGCATAACCAATGCACAGCGCTATGGGCAAGTTTCGTTTACAGAGAACAGAAGAATGTCACCAGGAACGGTACGGAGAAATCCACACAGAAACCATGGAAGATGGAAACGACGATGAAGCTCTCGCCCGAACTGCGGGTGATGATGGGCAACGTGGTATCCATCGTGGTGGCGCCACCTACGCTGATAGGTGCCAGTTTGCCGAAATACCTAGCCAGCAGCGGAGCACACAGCAGGGTGAGAATCTCGCGGCAGATGTTGGCTAGAAGGGCGATGGTACCCAGTTCTGCACCACGATACTGGGTGATAAAGATACTCGACAGCGAGTAGTATCCGAAGCCCGAACCGATGGCAAGACAGTCGCTGAGCTGGCGATGCCCCAATACCAGGGAGGCAGCAGCACATCCGGCAAAAGTTCCCAGAATGGTCATCACCGGCAGCATCATCAGCCGGGGATTCACCTTTCTGAAACTCTTCAATATAGAGGTATCGAAACCGATGCTGATACCCACGCAGAACATCAGGCAGCAGAGCGCATAATAGCTCACGTCGCTCGCCGGGAAGCTGGACGGAATCACATCACACAAGCCCACGATGATGCCCAGCACGAAGAAACCCACGATAATCAGACTACCTTTCATTTCCCAGCCTCCTTTCTGCAGACGTATCTCCACAATGCCCAGGCAAAGATTGCACTACCCAGACTTCCGGCTATCGTCAGCACGATGGCCTCAAGACCCAGAGTCTGCAGACCATTGACGATATGCGGGTTAGCCCCCACCTCGATACCGAGCAGGAACAGCAGCACCCATATCAGCGCCGTGATAACCCGGCCAATAAAACTCATTTTCCTGTTGCGAAGCAGATATCCCGTACCTATTCCGCACAACATAATCATTACAATCTTGAGCATTGTTTTCTTCTTTCTTCGTTTATTTTTCGTTTATTCATTACTAAATAATAATAACGGATTCCCGGTCTTTATATTATATCCTAACCCAAGAATACAACACTTTCAGCCCTATTAACATACTTTAATAGCAAGAATCGTTCTCCATTCAAGAATTCTTTGTACTTTAGCATCTTAAAAAAAGATACATTTATGAGCAACGGATTATTACTTTGGGTAGACGACGAGATAGAGCTTCTCAAAGCCCATATCATCTTTCTGGAAAAGAAAGGATACGAGGTGGTGACGGTGAGCAACGGGGCCGATGCCATCGACCAATGCAGGCAGCAGACCTTCGACCTCATCCTCCTCGACGAGATGATGCCGGGACTGAGCGGACTGGAGACCTTGCAGCATATCAAGGACATCCAGCCAGCCACACCCGTTGTGATGTGTACAAAAAGTGAAGAAGAAAACATCATGGACCAGGCTATCGGTTCCAAGATAGCCGACTATCTCATCAAGCCCGTAAACCCGAACCAGATTCTCCTGTCGCTCAAGAAGAATATACACCGCAAGGACATCGTGACGGAGGTAACGCAGAGCGGATACCAGCAGGACTACCAGCAGATAGCCATGCAGATGATGGACTGCCGCAACTTTCAAGACTGGATGGAAGTATACCGCCGGCTGGTGAAATGGGAGCTGGAACTGAGCGATACCGACAGTTCGATGACCGAGATGCTCTCCATGCAGAAGGAGGAGGCGAACATCGGCTTTGCCAAATACATCGCCAGGAACTATATGGACTGGGTAGACCCGAAGAATCTGGGCAAGGTGGTGGAAGGCAGACCCGTGATGAGTCCGGACATCTTCAAGACCAAGCTCTTCCCGATGCTCGACAAGGACGAAAAGGTGTTCCTCATCGTGATAGACAACTTCCGCTACGACCAGTGGAAGATGCTGGCGAAAGACATCGGCGACATGTACGACATCGAGGAAGACATGTATATGAGCATCCTGCCCACAGCCACCCAGTATGCCCGGAATGCCATCTTCAGCGGACTGATGCCCAACAAGATAGCCGAAATGTTTCCGGAACTGTGGGTGGACGAAGACGAAGAGGAAGGCAAGAACCTCAACGAGAAGCCGCTCATCCAGACGCAGCTGGACAGATATCGCAAGCACTACAGCTTCAGCTATCACAAGGTGAACGATTCGGCTGGAGCCGACAAGTTCCTGGAGCATTACAATGAATGCAAGGGCAACGACCTGAATGTGCTCGTCATCAACTTCATCGACATGCTCTCGCATGCACGAACCGAATCCAAGATGGTAAGGGAGCTGGCGAATACGGAATCAGCCTACCGCAGCATCACCCGGAGCTGGCTGCGCCACTCGGTACTGGCAGAGCTGTTCAAGCGGCTTGCCCAGAGCGATTTCAAGGTAATCATCACCACCGACCATGGCAGTATCCGCGCATCGAAGCCCATCAAGATTGTAGGCGACCGCAATACGAACACCAACCTGCGCTACAAGCTGGGCAAGAACCTGGCGTATAATGCCAAGGAAGTATTCACCATCAAGGAGCCCCACAAGGCACAGCTGCCTGCTCCTAATCTGAGCACTGCGTATGTCTTCGCCTACGGTGATGCCTTCTTCGCCTATCCGAACAACTATAATTATTATGTGTCTTACTACAAGGACACCTTCCAGCATGGTGGCATCTCGATGGAGGAAATGCTCATTCCACTCATCACGCTGACACCGAGAAAGAGATAAGCAAAGACTCCTGCAGCCTTAGCTAATCATAAAGTTCAATGTTCAAAATTCAAAGTTCAAAGTAAATATATGAAGATTAAGATTGATTCATTAGACAACATCCATGTAGCTGCCAGAGAATTTCTGGATAACATGGGCGACGGCAAGGTCTTTGCCTTCTATGGCAAGATGGGTGCCGGAAAAACAACATTTGTCAAAGCTATCTGCGAAGAGTTGGGAGTAGATGACGTCATCACCTCTCCTACCTTTGCCATCGTCAACGAATATACCGCTGGTAATGGCGACCCTGTCTATCACTTCGATTTCTATCGCATCAAGAAGCTGGACGAGGTATACGATATGGGCTATGAGGACTATTTCTACAGCGGAAACCTCTGCTTCCTGGAGTGGCCGGAGCTGATAGAAGACCTCCTGCCAGAAGACTGCACCAAGGTGACTATCACCGCCGAGGAGGATGGCAGCAGAAGCGTAGAATGGTAAGAAAAATACGTCCCGACGCAGACTTTACTACGTCCCGACGCAGTTCTCAGTACGTCCCGACGTAGCACGGTCTGCGTCGGGACGTATTTTCATACCCCTCGTGATGCAGTTGCCCGCCCCTCGCCGTGCAGCTACAGCCCCCTCGTAACGCTACCCAGCGGGCATGCAAAAAGTGACAAAGTCACTCGTCACCTTCTGCCAACAAAAAAGCACCTGACCAGAGACGGAAAATCTCCAGCCAGATGCCTTTAACCATTTTGCTTTCAGGATTTTACAAGAGAGCCTGGAACTTCTCTGTCAGGGTTGCCTTTGATGTAGCACCTACGAACTTGTCTACCAGCTGACCACCCTTGAAGAAGAGGATAGTAGGGATGTTGCGAACACCAAACTCCATAGCGATGTCGTCATGCTCCTCTACATCACACTTACCAACAACGATTTTACCATCAAACTCCTCAGCCAATTCTGACACGATAGGAGCAATCTGACGGCAAGGACCACACCATGTAGCCCACAAATCTACTACCAATGGCAACTCGCCATTCTTGTAACTCTCAAAATTCTCTGTTGTAATTGTTACTTCCATTTTCTGTACTTTTTATTTTATTTATGATTAATATTATCTGAGTATATTAACTAGTTAATCTGATAAGACATCTTCGGGTTGTCGTTCACGAACTGAATCAGTTCCCGGCTCACTCCTATCGCCCTGTCCTGTGCACGCATCGTAAAGTTGGTGTTGGTCTCAGAGTCATGAATCTGTATGAAGAGCTGCGCATGGCCCTCATCGTTCTCAACCAGCGTCTTGAGGTCGTTCACCAGCGTATCATCAACGATAGAGCTGTCGATGGAAATCGTAAACTTCTCCAATCTGTTCTCCTTCACGGTCTGCAGATATTCTACCGTACTGATCTTGAAGTCGAGATAGTTGCTGTTGCCATAGCGGGCTACGCACTTTGCCGTAACAAAGATGGTACTTCCCTCCACCATGACGCCTCGCCAGGTGCCCCAGTCCTCACCGAAAAGTGCCAGTTCGCCCGACCCCTCAAAGTCTTCGAGGGTAACGAATCCACAAGGCTTTCCGGTCTTGGTAAACTTGGATTTCACCTCGGTGATGATGCCGCCGAAGACGATGTCTTCCTTCTTGGCAAGCGCAACCTTGTCGCCCAGCTCCGCACAATGGGTATTGCAGAGGTTCTTGAGGATAATCTCATAATCATCCAGCGGATGAGCCGAGAGATAGATGCCCACCAGCTCGCGCTCCCTGTTCAGTCGCTCGATGGTGCTCCAGCCTTCCACCTCAGGAATAGGCGGAGTGGCTATCTCTACTGCTTCGGTTCCTCCGAAGAGCGATGTAGCCGCCTCCTGCTGCTCGCGCTGATAGAGCTGGCCATAGCGCACCAAGGTATCGAGGAAGGTCTCACCCTTGCTGTTCTTGCCGAAGAACTGCTCACGGCGGATGCCGAAGCTGTCGAAACCGCCACTCAGCGCCAGGGTCTCGAAAGCCTTGCGGTTAACGCAGGAGAAGTCTACACGTTCTGCAAAATCGAAGATGGTCTTATAGGGACCGTTCTTCTCCCTTTCTGCCACGATGGCATCGGCAGCCGGAGCTCCCATACCCTTGATAGCAGAAAGACCGAATCGGATTTCGCCATGTTCGTTCACACCGAAGGCACGGTAACTCTCGTTCACGTCAGGTCCCAGCGTCTTGATATCCATCGACTGGCACTCCTCCATCAGCTTGGTGATTTCGGTAATCTGGGCAAAGCGGCGGGTCATCAGCGCTGCCATGTATTCGGCAGGATAGTGAGCCTTGAGATAAGCCGTCTGATAGGCTACCCACGAATAGCAGGTGGCATGCGACTTGTTGAAGGCGTAGGAAGCAAACTTCTCCCAGTCGCTCCATATCTTCTCCAACACCTTCGGATCGTGTCCGTTCTCCTGTCCCTGCTTGATGAATTTAGGCTTCATTGCATCTACGATTGCCTTCTTCTTCTTACCCATCGCCTTACGGAGGGCATCAGACTCACCTCGGGTGAAGCTGGCAAGCTGACGGGAAAGGAGCATCACCTGCTCCTGATAGACCGTGATGCCGTAGGTATCCTTCAGATACTTCTCCATGCACGGGATATCGTAGGTAATCGCCTGCTTACCGTTCTTGCGGGCGATGAAGTCAGGGATATAGTCCATAGGACCCGGACGGTAGAGGGCATTCATGGCGATGAGGTCCTCAAACACCGTAGGCTTCAGCTCGCGGAGATACTTCTGCATGCCAGGCGACTCAAACTGGAAGGTTCCGATGGTCTGTCCGCGCTGGTAGAGCTGATAGGTCAGCTCATCATCGATAGGGATGGCATCGAGGTCTACCACGTCGCCCGTGGTCTGCTTGATGACCTTGCATGCCTCCTTCATCTCGGAGAGGGTCTTCAAGCCCAGGAAGTCCATCTTGATGAGTCCGGTGGTCTCGATGACGTGACCGTCGTATTGGGTTACTGCCGTCTTCAGTCCCGGAAAATCAGGGTCATCGGCAGTAGATACAGGCACCCAGTTGCTGATAGGGTCTCGGCAGATGATGAATCCGCAGGCATGGATACCCGTGCCACGGATGGTGCCCTCCAGCATCTTGGCATATTTGATGGTATTGCTCTCGCGGGGGTCGGTGGAGTATTCTGCCTCTCTCAGCTCCGGCGTATACTTGATGGCATTGGGAAGATTCATCTTCGCGCCGTCAGGCAGTCGGTCTGGAATCGCCTTGCAGAGCGCATTCGCCTTGTCGAGCGGCAGCTTCTCTACTCGGGCCACGTCCTTGATGGAGTTCTTCGTTGCCATCGAACCGTATGTAATAATGTGGGCACAGTTCTCATGACCGTACTTATCCATTACCCAGCGCAAGACCTTGCCTCGTCCATCATCATCAAAGTCGGTATCGATATCAGGCAGGTTGACACGGTCAGGGTTCAGGAAACGCTCAAACAGGAGGTCGTACTTCAAAGGGTCAATCTTGGTAATGCCCAGGCAATAGGCCACCACGGAACCAGCCGCAGAACCACGGCCCGGACCCACCATCACGCCCAGCTCCTCGCGAGCCGCCCTAATGAAGTCGCTCACGATGAGGAAGTAGCCAGGGAAACCCATGGTCTTCATCACGTGGAGCTCGAAGTTCACATGCTCGTCCACGTTCGCCGGCAGCGGATCTCCATAGAGCTGCCTGGCTCCCTCGTAGGCAAGATGGCGCAGATACTCGGCCTCAAACTTGATGCGGTATATCTTGTCGTAGCCGCCCAGACGGTCGATCACCTTCTGTCCTTCCTCCGGCGGCAGCTGATTCTCGCCGTTCTCATCGCTGGTGAATTCCTTGTAAAGGTCTTCCTCTGATACCTTCTGGCGCAGTTGCTCCTCGGTACCGAAACTCTCCGGAATGGGGAAGAAAGGCATGATTGGTCCGTGGTCGATGCTATAGATTTCCACCTTGTCAAGCACCTCCAGCGTGTTAGACAGTGCCTCGGGAATATCCGAGAAGACATCATTCATCTCCTGACGGGTCTTGAACCACTCCTGCTTGGAATATCGCATACGGTTAGGATCGTCCAGGTCCTTGCCGGTAGCTATACAGAGCAGGTGGTCGTGGGCCTCAGCCGTCTCCTTGTCCTCGAAGTGGCAGTCGTTGGTGCATACGAGCTTGATGCCGTATTCCCTAGCCATCTCTATAAGCACCTTGTTGGCCTTCTGCTGCAGCTGGAAAGCCTCGCGGTTGGCCAGGAAAGGAAGCGGTTCCTTCACCTCGTGGCGCTGAAGCTCCAGATAGTAGTCGTCGCCAAAGAGATTATGATACCACTCGCAAGCCTCGCGGGCTCCCTCGATGTCGCCATGCAATATCTTAGACGGAACCTCACCGGCAATACATGCCGAACAGACTATCAGATCCTCGTGGTATTTCTCCAGGTCGGCACGGTCGGTTCGCGGACGCATATAGTATCCATCCACCCAGGCATTACTGACCAGCTGGATGAGGTTCTTGTATCCATTATAGTTTTTGGCAAGCACGATGAGGTGGTAACCACTCATATCGCCCTTGTCCTTCTCACGGTCTTCCTTTCTTCGGCGGGCCACGTACATCTCACAGCCAATGATAGGCTTGAAGGGCTCCAGTCCCTCTTTCTTGCGATCCTTGTTCACCTTGGCGCAATAATCCGTGAGTTCCTTAATACCGAACATCACACCATGGTCGGTAACAGCCATACCCTTCATGCCGTCCTTGATGGCCTTGTCAACGAGATGCGGAATCTTAGACTGACCGTCGAGGATGGAATACTGCGTATGCACATGTAAATGAACAAAATCTTCCATTATACGTTCTAAATTTCAAAATTTGAGTCCAAAGTTACGGCTAAAAGTTGATATTCCAAAAGAAAAAAGAGAAAAAATTGAAAAACATAAAAGAAACGCCCAAAAAATTTGCTAAAACGACAAAAATACAGTACCTTTGCACCAATAAAAACTTAATCCTACCTTATGGGACAAAAAATAAAGAAACTGAAAAAGATAAGACTGCATCGCGAAGGCACTGATCAGCTGGTGGGCGGAGCGATAGCGTTAGTAGCCATTGCGGCGATATTATGGGGAGCTTTTGACACCAAAATTCCATTCTGGATTTTCTTGGTTGTCTTCGGTGTGGTTTACTGCATCGTGCTCAATTTCTATCGCTGCCCTATCCGCTACCTGAACGTAGAGGATACAGAGAAGCTCGTCGTAGCTCCTGCCGATGGCAAGATTGTGGTAATAGAAGAAGTAGATAATGCGCCATATTTTAATGACAAGCGATTGATGATTTCCATCTTCATGAGCCTTTGGAACGTACATGCCAACTGGTTCCCGGTAGACGGAAAGGTGAAATTCGTAAAGCATGTGGATGGCAACTACCACAAGGCTTGGCTGCCTAAGGCAAGCGAGGAAAACGAGCATGCAGACGTCATGATTACTACCCCTGAGGGCGTAGATGTATTGTGCCGTCAGATTGCCGGTGCCGTAGCGCGCCGTATCGTAACTTATGCAAAGGAAGGCGAAGAGTGCTATATCGACGAGCACCTTGGCTTTATCAAACTAGGTTCACGTGTGGATGTTTACTTGCCTCTCGGAACAGAAGTATGTGTGAAGATGGGACAGTCTACCACGGGTGACCAAACCATCATTGCAAAATTGAAATAAAAAATGAGCATGAAGAAACATATCCCTAACACGATAACATGCTGCAACCTGATATCAGGCTGCATTGCTACATCGTTTGCCTTCGGTGGAAATCCAGAGATGGCTTTGTTGTGGATAATCATTGGAGCCACCTTCGACTTCTTCGACGGTATGAGCGCACGCCTGCTGCACGTTTCATCACCTATCGGCAAGGAGCTGGATTCGCTGGCTGACGACGTAACCTTCGGCGTGGCGCCTGCCACCATCGTATTCTCTCATCTACAGGTGATGGAATACCCAGAGTTTCTGGAGCCGATGCGCCCATGGCTGCCTTATGCAGCCTTCATCATCGCAGCCTTCTCGGCATTGCGACTGGCAAAGTTCAATCTTGATGAGCGCCAGACCACCTCTTTCATCGGGATTCCTACTCCAGCCAACGCCCTGTTCTGGGGGTCGCTGGTAGTATTCAATCCTGCCTGGCTTACAAACCTGAGCTGGTCGGTATATCTCGTCCTGGCTCTCATCCTCATCACCAGCTACCTGCTGGTATGCGAGATGCCATTGTTTGCCCTGAAGTTCAAGCAGTGGTCGTTCAAGGGCAATGAGGTGAAATATGGTTTCGCAGGCTTTGCCGTGGCAATTCTTGCCCTCTCGGTAGCAGACGAGGGCGCAAGAGGATTCCTGCAGGGCTGGTGGATCATCATCCTGATGTATGTTCTCCTCTCTGCCATCCTATTCATGAGAAAGAAATAAAGGATTTAATCAGATAAAACAAAAGGCTTACTCCCCAGACAGGGATGTAAGCCTTTTATCGTTTGCCGGGACTGGCAGATTAATTGTGCACAAGCGTACCAATCTCCTCACCGTCCATCACCTTCTTCAGGTTACCTACAACATCCATATTGAATACGTAGATAGGAAGGTTGTTCTCCTTACACATGGTAGTAGCTGTCAGGTCCATAACCTTCAAGCCCTTTGTATAAATCTCATCGTATGTAATGTCGCTAAACTTGGTTGCGGTAGGATCCTTCTCCGGGTCGGCAGTATAGATACCGTCCACACGGGTACCCTTCAACATGACATCAGCCTCAATCTCGATACCACGGAGAGAAGAGCCGGTATCAGTAGTGAAGTAAGGACTGCCTGTACCGGCAGAGAAGATGCAGATATAGCCATCCTCCATTGCCTCGATAGCCTTCCACTTGGTATAGAACTCACCGATTGGTTCCATGCGGATGGCTGTGAGCACCTTATTCTTGACGCCCAAAGCTCCGAGCGCACTACTCAAAGCAAGAGAATTGATAACTGTAGCACACATGCCCATCTGGTCGCCCTTCACACGGTCGAAGCCCTTCTGGCTACCACTCAATCCACGGAAGATATTTCCACCGCCGATAACGATGCCAATCTGCACACCCATCTCGTGAACTTCCTTGATCTGCTTAGCATAATCACTCAAGCGCTCAGGGTCGATACCGAAGCTCTGCTTGCCCATCAGGCTCTCACCGCTCAACTTCAAAAGAATTCTTTTAAACTTTGCCATAAATATTTTGTTAAATGTTTATTGTTTAATGTTTACTTCAGGGATTAAGTATTTATCAGAAACTTGATTTCGCCGAATGCATACGAACGGATCACTCCCTTCTTGTCGTGAAGGATAAGATGACCATCGTCCTCAACCTCAACGAAGGCTCCCTCGAACTTGCCATCCTTGTCCTCATACCAATGATAGCCCTTGCGACGGTAGAGCGAAAGATGGTAGATGCCCGACACATCCATATAGTCGGCACGGCGCAGGAGTTCGTAGTATCTGCAGAAAGCCTCAATCACCTTCTGCAGCACCTCTTCCCTATCCACCTCATGCCCCAGGATCTGAGCCAGAGATACAGGGTTAGGCGCGTCGCTCCTGAACTCCATCTGATTGATATTGATGCCGATGCCGAAGATGCAGCGCTTGATGCCCCTGGAATCGATAGACGTCTCTATCAGCGTACCACTGATTTTCCTGTCGTTCCAATACACATCGTTAGGCCATTTCAGCGTAAACCCGTCAGCATAGGAATCCAGGGCATCCTTGATGGCAAGGGCTCCCACCTCGGAAAGCAGGAACTGCTGACGAACCGGCACCCACACAGGGCAAGCCAACATACTGAACAGGAGGTTCTTGCCCTCCTCGCTCTCCCAGGTATGCGTGCCCTGTCCCCTGCCGGCTGTCTGGAAATCAGCCACGGCAATGGTGAGTGCAGTCTCATCGTATGAACTTAATTCCTTCAGGAAGTGATTGGTAGAATCCACTTCCTTCAATCTTATTATCTTCTTTTCCATTTTATCTTTTTCCTAATATAGATAATGTATAGACCGTACTTATATACATAGGTACACCCCTCATGAAATGATTACAGTATCAGCATCGGATTGAAGGCATCCTTGAGATGTTCGAGGCACTTCACCTGATGGCCTACACCTACCACAGAGATGATATCGAAGCGCAGTTCCTTCTCCACCTGATGCTCCTTGACATAAGCATTGGCAGCTATCGCCAGATTGCGCATCTTTCTGCCATCAACGGCTTCCTCCGGCCGCTGGTAATCATCACCGGAACGGGTCTTCACCTCTACCACCACCAAGGTCTTTCCATCTGGCGAAAGAGCCAGGATATCCAGGTCTCTCTTACCTATCTTCCAGTCCCGGTCGATGATAACATAGCCTTCGCCTTTAAGGTAAAGAGCCGCCTCGTCTTCTCCCCATACACCTAATTCATTATGCTCTGCCATAGTCTATTTCCTTTATTTTGCATCAAAAGATACTTTTACCTTGCAAAAATAATAAAAATAGTTCACACTTCAAACTTTTTTATGTAATTTTGCACTAAAAACAATGGAAGATATCAAGAAAAAAGACGAAGCCTACATGCGCCGTGCCCTGATAGAGGCACAAGCGGCATTTGATGAAGACGAAATACCGGTGGGCGCCATCATCGTATGCAAGGACCGGATTATATCCCGTGCCCACAATCTTACCGAGATGCTGACCGATGTCACAGCCCATGCCGAAATGCAGGCCATCACATCGGGCGCCAACATGCTGGGCGGGAAATATCTGAAGGACTGCACGCTCTATGTCACCGTAGAACCTTGCGTCATGTGCGCCGGAGCATTGGGATGGGCACAGATAAGCCGGGTAGTATACGGAGCAGGAGATGAGAAGAGGGGGTATACAAAATATGCGCCCGATGCACTGCATCCTAAGACTACAGTTACATCGGGCGTACTGGAAGATGAGTGCCGGGCACTCATGCAGGAATTCTTCGCCAGAAAGAGATAGGAATCTTTTTCTCTATCTCTTCCCGGCTTATCACTTGATTGTAAAATCCGGATGATAATTCAATCTCCGGATGATTACCTTATTTCTACTGATTACTTAACCAAAACAACCAGGTACTTGCTGGTGCTCCAGAAGAGCTGTGAGTTGGTGATGTGGAGAGTATACTGCTTGTTGGCATCACGAACCAGAGAATAGCTGCTTGATGGGTGGATAGTAAGCAACTTAGCTGACTTAGAGTACAACTTAATCTCTGAGAGGTTGCGGATATCCACCTTGGTGAAGTAATTCTTGTTGAAGTTGCCAGTCATGACTTTACCGTCCTGAATGATACTCTGCTCCTTCAGCTCCTTCTTGGTACCGAATACATACCATGCGGTATGGATCTGCTTATCCTGAGCATTGATAGTCTCAGTCTTCTGATTGCTCTCAGCAGTAAGACGGTTGGTCTTGGTATTGAGGTTATTTACAGTCTCATCGAGTGCAGCAATATGAATATCTTTCTTGTCAAGTTCCTCACGCAGAGTCTGGAGCTGTGCATCCTTCTCCTCCAACTGCTTCTGCAAGCCCTCGATGGTCTTCTGCAGCTGAGCACCCTTCAAGGTACCGTTGGCAAGCTGCTTCTGGAGCTTGGCAATGAGTTCACGGTTCTGCTTCATACGGTCAGCAATGAACTGGATGTCTTCCTTGAGCTTCTGCTTCTTGTTGACACCCTCGCCATCCTTAGCAAGACTAACGCGATGCTCAGCCTCACTAATCTGCTGGAAACCTTCCTCGATTTCGTTCAAGGTACCCAGCAAATCGTTAATTTCACTGTCTTTCTGTGCAATAATGCCATTAAGAGAATCTGCCTGAGCAGTGTTTTGAGCAGCAGAATCATTCTTGCCGTTGTTACAACCAGTCAAACAAAATGCTGCTACGCATGCTACTAAAAAAAGCTTTTTCATAATCTGTCTCCTTAATATGATTTAATAATTCGTATTTATACTACATGAAAGAATGCGTGTATACGCCTTCCATACATAGTAATTACGCTGTCGCTTCATTATTATTACGTGATAAACCCGCATTTATTATATTTAAACACGAATTTATTTACTGATTCATGTTTTTTCTACGTTCTTCACGCTTTTTTTCCTTCAATTCCTCTTTTAATTGTTTAGGATCCTTACCAGCCAGCACGATGACGAACTCACCTCTAGGCTCCACCTCCTCAAAATGGGCGATGACCTCAGCGAGGGTTCCTCTTACGCTCTCCTCGTGTATCTTGGAGATTTCCCGACAACAACTCACCTGCCTGTCTTCACCGAAATTCTCGGCAAACTGCTGCAAGGTTTTCACCACACGATAAGGCGACTCATAGAATATCATGGTCCGCACTTCGTCCTTGAGAGATTCCAAATAGGTTTGTCTGCCCTTTTTCTGAGGAATGAAACCCTCGAAGCAGAATCTATCACAAGGCAATCCCGACGACACGATGGCTGGAATGCAAGCCGTAGGTCCCGGAAGGGTCTGAACGGTGATGCCCGCCTTTGCCGCCTCGCGAGCCAGATAGAAACCCGGATCGCTGATGCCTGGTGTTCCTGCATCACTGATAAGAGCGATGGTCTCACCAGCCTTCAACCGCTCAACGATGGAAGCCGAAGTGCCATGCTCATTAAACTTGTGATGCGCAACTAATCGATTTCGAATATCGAAATGCTTCAGTAGGACACTCGATGTCCGAGTGTCCTCAGCGAGTACCAAATCAGCTTCTTTCAAGACCCTGATAGCTCGCATTGTCATGTCCTCCATGTTACCAACAGGAGTAGGTACGATATACAATATGCCCATATAGGGTACAAATGTAGTTAATTAATCTTTCTAAGCAAAAAAAAATGCGTTTTCTTTGCATTTTTTAAAACCTTATTAGTAATTTTGTCCCCGAAATGACAGAAAATCTAATTGGGGAGGCACATCGCCCCGGAAGAATTGAAGTGGTGTGCGGATCAATGTTCTCTGGAAAAACAGAGGAATTGATTCGAAGAATGAAGCGTGCGAAGTTCGCCAAGCAGAAGGTAGAAATCTTCAAACCTGCGCTTGACACTCGTTACTCCGAGGAAGACGTAGTGAGCCATGATCTGAACTCTATCCGATCTACTCCTATCGAGTCCTCAGGATCTATACTCCTTTTGGCCTCTGATATCGACGTGGTCGGTATTGATGAAGCCCAGTTCCTAGACAATGGCCTGGTAGATGTATGCAACCAGCTTGCCAACCGTGGCGTCCGTGTGATCGTTGCCGGTCTCGACATGGACTTCAAGGGCGTTCCCTTCGGACCAATCCCTGCCCTCTGCGCCATTGCAGACGAAGTGACCAAGGTTCATGCAATCTGCGTGAAATGCGGAGCCCTGGCTTACGTGAGCCATCGACTGGTGCATAACGAAAAGCGGGTGCTTTTGGGTGAAAAGGATGAATACGAGCCGCTCTGCCGCGACTGCTATCAGAAAGCCCTCCACAAGGAGGAGTGAAAAGTGAAGAGTGAAGAATTCAAAAGCCTTTGCTAATCATAAAGCTCAAAGTTCAAAATTCAAAGTAATATGCCTAAGGAGATTACATTCGATAAGTTTATACGATGGGCAGGCGTTACGCTCATCGTCTTTGCGGTGTTATATATCACCAATTACTTGAGCGAGGTACTTTTACCATTCGTCATAGCATGGTTTTTTGCCTACCTGCTCTATCCGGTCGTGAAGTTTATCGAGAACAAACTCCACATCAAGGTTCGTGCCCTGTCCATCATACTGGCAATGGGAGCTGCCATCGCAGTCATCGGTGGCGTACTGTGGCTCATCATTCCACCGATGATCGACCAGTTTGACAAACTAGGGGAAGTCTTGACCCGCTGGCTGCACCAAACCACCCACACCAACAACCTGACGGCGATGATCAAGGAGTGGCTGCAGGAAAATCAGGCACAGATAGAACATTTCCTGAAGAGCAAGGACTTCAGCGATGCCCTCAAGACAACGATGCCCAAGCTGTTCTCCGTTGTAGGACAAACGGCAAACATCATCATCAGCATCGTGGCATCCATGATTACCTTATTATATATGTTCTTTATCCTGCTCGACTATGAGACATTAACCGCCAACTGGGTTCGCATCTTCCCTAAGAAGAACCGCCCTTTCTGGCAAGAGCTGATGAAAGATGTAGAACGAGAGCTCAACAACTACATCCGCGGCCAGGGAATGGTGGCCCTCTGCATGGGTATCATGTTCTGTATTGGCTTTACCATCATCGGCTTCCCGATGGCTATCGGTCTGGGCATTCTTATAGGTATCATGGACCTGGTACCTTACCTTCATACCTTCGCCCTCATCCCTACCGCCTTCCTTGCCATGCTCAAGGCGGCAGATACCGGTCAAAACTTCTGGATGGTCTTCGGACTTGCCTTCCTGGTATTCTGCGTGGTTCAGGTGATTACGGATATGGTGGTTACACCAAAGATTATGGGCAAGGCGATGGGCTTGAACCCAGCTATTCTGCTATTAAGTCTTTCCATCTGGGGTGCCCTGCTGGGCTTCATCGGTCTGATTATCGCACTACCTCTCACCACCCTGCTCATAGCTTATTGGCAGCGGTATGTGACGAGAGAAAAGCCGCAATACCAAACTCCAGACACTCCGCCTGATGAGATTCAGCAAAATGCGGAAGAGATAGCTCATTCCCTCAAAATGAGTGGAAAATTGGCTGAAAAAGCTATCCCAGAGAGCGAAAATGAAGAAAAACAGCAAAAAAACGACTAAATATTTGGTTATTTGAAAAATATGTCGTACCTTTGCACTCGATTTTGAAACCAAAGGTTGGAGATTGACTCGCTAGCTCAGCTGGTAGAGCACAACACTTTTAATGTTGGGGTCATGGGTTCGAGCCCCATGCGAGTCACAGATCTCAGAAAAAGGACTTTCCGTTATGGCAAGTCCTTTTTTCGTATACATTTAACTGAGACGCCCAGACTAAGCTGGGATATCCTGCAAGACAACCATTGCACATCAGAAGGAATAAAAAGAATAAAAAACAGAGCCTTTTAATATTTCTTAACAAACACAGATGCAAGATTCATGTAAAGTCTCGTTTTATTATACGGAAATACTGATAATAAACAATATTATAGCAAAATAAATTAGAAAACAAAATGAAGAAATTTAGATTACTCACTGTTTTGGCAGCTTTCGTTGCTGCATTCTCTTTCACTTCCTGTAACACTGATGGCGACAGCTACACACCATTGACTCTCGAACAGCAGAAGTCTTTTCAGACAGCAATGGCTGTAGGTTCATACAACAACATGATGCTTCTCTTTGAGAAGAAGAATGAAGCCAATGTAAACAAGCAGATTGACTCTGTTGCAGTATCTTGCAGAGTAAGCATGTACGGTGACAGTACAATCACTATGACCAACTTCCCTATCGCTCAGCTCGCAGAGCACATCTCTAACAAAAATCTGGCTGAAGCTCTCGCAAAGGAAGCGCCAAGAACCATTACATGCAAGTATCAGGTTGCACCAAACAGTACATCAGCTATGGCTTACTTCCTGGCATGTCCTAGCGTAATCGAGCTGAACCTGACTTACGGTACGGACAACAAGAGCCACAAGGTACAGTTTGCCTTTGCGCCTAACCAGATGTATTATGGCTACTGCACACTGAACGAGCCAAGACAGTTAGGATTCCAGTTCTATCTTGCCCAGCTTTGGGTTGACGGAGCACAGACATCTTATCTCAAGAACTCTGTATCCGGCAACAGCTATGTACAATTCGCTTGCCGCAATGCATTCAAGAAATAAAAATAAGATTAGAAACAAGAATCAAAAGTAAAAAAGAATATAGTTAATACTCTCTTATAAAACAACTTACAAATATATGTTCTGAAATCACTCAGTATGAAAACTAAATAAAAGGCGCGACAGTCGGGATTGACTATCGCGCCTACTTTTTTATTAATATTACCACTATCAATTAATCTTTCTTCCAAAGCTTGGTCATATCCTCCAAAGTCTTACCCTTTGTCTCAGGAACCAACTTCCATACAAAGACAGCAGCAAGGATACAGATAACGCCATACAAACCGTATGTGAACCAATAACCCATGCTATTGGCAAGTGGTACGAACGATGTAGAAACAATCCAGTTGAAAATCCACTGGAAAGCTACAGCGATAGCTACAGCTGCACCACGGATGGTATTAGGGAACACCTCGGCAATAAGTACCCAGCAGATAGGTCCCCAAGAGAACATAAACGATGCAGAATAAACCATGATGGAAACCATGCAGAAAAGCTGCATATTAGGATTTCCAAAGGTTATTGCCACACCAATAGCACCCAAAGCCATACCCAGAGAGCCCGCAATGAGCAAAGGCTTGCGACCCAACTTCTCTACAGTAAAGATAGCAACACAAGTGAAACTGAGGTTCACAATACCATTGAATACGGTAAGCACCATAGGATTGTCAAATCCCATTGCCTCATAAATACGTGGTGCATAGTAAAGCACCGCATTGATACCTACAGCCTGCTGGAATACAGAAAGCATCACACCTACGAAAATACAGAGAAAACCGTAAGTCATCAGCTTTTCTGTCGTCTCGGTTACCGTATTCTTGATTTCATCCAGAATCTTCTTTGCCTCTGCAGCACCATTAATACGGGCAAGAATACGCTCTGCCTTCGCATCCTGACCTACCATAGCAAGATAACGTGGAGTCTCAGGAACAAAGCAGATAAGCAAGGCGAACAAACCTGCAGGAATCATCTCTGAACCAAACATGTATCTCCAACCAGTCTCGATAGCCCAAGCAGCTTCGCCACCATTGAGAATCTCATTCATACCATTACCCACACTCTGAATAGCAGGAGCTATATGATCGCCAAGGATAAAGAAGTTGACGAAATAAACCACCAGCTGACCAAAGATGATGGCAAACTGGTTCCAGCTAACCAACATACCACGGATATTACTTGGGGCAATCTCACCAATATACATAGGACAAACAGCAGAAGCCAAGCCTACACCAATACCACCAATAACACGATAAAGATTGAAGACGATAAGCAAGGTTAGATTTGGTTCTCCCTTTGGCAAGACTAAACTTTCAGGACACATAGAACCCCATGCAGAGATGAAGAACATCACACCCGCAAAGATCAGCGAGAGTTTACGTCCCCAGCTAGAAGCAAGCACTCCGGAAAGTGCCGAACCTATGATACAGCCAATCAAAGCACTGGAACTGGTAAATCCATGCCAGAAATCTGTATATACGAAATCACTTGCACCCATGAAGAATGCCTGTAAGCCCTTTTCGGCACCTGATATCACTGCGGTATCGTAACCGAAAAGCAAGCCGCCTAATACTGCGACCATCACAATTGAGATAAGATAGGCTTTAGAGCCCGTTTGTTTTTGTTCCATTATTTTTTAGGTTTGAATCTGTTTTGTTTTTGTAGTTCAGCGAAAATATTCTATATATTAACGCCTCTTCTCTTAAAATATTACGTATAAAGTGCACTTTTCCCCTATTTTTTTTGTAAATTTGCAACCAAATTATAATTTCAACAGAGATTACGTCATATGAATATAGCAGGTTTTCTACAAAATGAGGGCAATAAGCGAGGCTTTTCTTTCGAAGTTCTGCCTCCACTCAAGGGTAACGGAACAGCAGCCTTGTTCCGTACCATCGACAGCTTGAAGGATTATGCCCCTAGGTTTATCAACATTACGACACATCACAGCGAATACGTTTACAAGGAATTGGAAAACGGTTTGTTGTCGCGCCAGCGTGTACGCCGACGTCCGGGTACCGTTGCCATTGCAGCTGCCATCCAGAACAAGTACGATATTCCTGTCATTCCGCACGTCATCTGCAGTGGCGTCAGCAAGGAAGACATTGAGTACGAGCTGCTCGATCTCCAGTTTCTGGGCATCAGCAATATTCTGGTACTTCGCGGTGATAAGGCTAAGGATGATAGAGTATTCACCCCAACCCTGAATGGTCATGCGAATGCAACCGACCTCTTGAAGCAGGTGAACCAATTCAACGAAGGTTTCTTCTGCGACGGTACTCCTATCAAGCATCTTGGCGAGAAATTCTGCTGCGGCGTAGCTTGCTATCCGGAGAAGCACGAAGAAGCTCCTAATCTGGAAATGGATATGCAGCACTTGCTGGAGAAGCAGAAGTTGGGCGCAGCATACGCTGTAACCCAGCTCTTCTACGACAACCAGAAATTCTATGACTTTGTAGACAAGGCTCGGAAGATAGGTATCACCATTCCTATCATCCCTGCCCTGAAGCCATTTGCCAAGCTGAGCCAGCTCACTGTGGTACCAAAGACCTTCCATTGCGACATTCCTGAGGATTTGGCGCAGGAGGTATTAAAGTGCAAGACGGATGAAGATGCCAAAGCTCTCGGCATCGAATGGACAACCGCCCAGGTGAAAGACCTGTTCGAGCACGGCTACAACAATATACATTTCTTCACCGTTTCGGCTGTGGAAAGCGTAAAGCAGATTACCAAAACTCTGTTTTAGGGTAGAGGAACCTGCTACAGGAAGGTAAAGGTTAGGTGCCTGGAGCAAAAACTTCAGGCTACTAATCATAAAGTTCAATGTTCAAAATTCAAAGTTCAAAGTAAAAAGAGTTCAATGTTAAAGAAGGAAGTGATAGGTCAGCAAGAAGTATGGAACCGTCTGATGGAGATGGTTCAGGAGAACCGCATCCCCCATGCTTTGATGTTTTGCGGACCGGAAGGTTGCGGTAAACTGGCGATGGCACTGGCTTTCGCCAGCTATCTGCTTGGAGATTCTCCGATGCTCAACAAATGGGAACATCCCGACCTTCACTTCACCTACCCAACCATCAAGACGTCCGATATGGGCAGCGACCATACTCCGGTTAGCGATGATTTCATCAAGGAATGGCGCGAGATGCTGCTCAAGGATGGACCTTACGTGCTGATTGGTGAATGGATGCAGAAGATGGGCAAAAGCGATGCCGACTTAAACAAGCAAGCCATCATCACCGCCGAAGAAAGTGATGCTCTTGCCAAGAAACTCATCATGATGTCGAGCCAGGGCGGTTACAAGATCAGCCTGATATGGCTGCCGGAAAGAATGAACCAGCAGAGTGCCAACAAGATATTGAAACTCCTGGAAGAACCACCTCGCCAAACCCTCTTCCTGCTCGTTAGCGAACAGCCTGAACTTCTTCTGGAAACTATCAGAAGCCGAACCCAGCGCATCGATTTCAAGAAGATTGCTACAGAAGACATCGAGCAGGCATTGATAGAACGCAGGGCTTTGGAACCCGACATGGCACACCGGATAGCCCGCATCGCCAACGGCAACTGGAATGCAGCACTGGAAGAACTCAATGCCGGCAATGAGAAAAGACAGCATCTCGACATGTTTATCATGCTGATGCGACTCGCCTACATGAGAAATATTCACGACCTGAAGAAATGGAGCGAAGTGGTTTCCACCTTCGGAAGAGAGAAGCAGAAGAGAATGCTCGATTACTTCATGCACATGCTCAGGGAAAGCTTCATGTACAACTTCCGACAGGCAGAACTGAGCTACATGACGCAGGAAGAGGAAAACTTCGCCAGGAACTTCGCCCGCTTCATCAACGAGGCGAACATCATCGACATATCCAACCTCTTCGAGGAGAGCAAACGGTTCATCGGGCAGAATGCCAATCCTAAGATTGTATTCTTCGACCTGGCACTCAAGATTATCGTACTGCTCATCAGGAAGTGAGGATAGAATCAAGAAGAGCGGAAAAATGAAGAGAACCAAAGGGCGTAAGCCTATCAATATACATTAATAATATTATAAAATAGATTTTATCGTGGATTACAAGAATATGAAATTCAGATTGTGGAACGGCTGCGACCGAGGACTCTGCTGCAAGGCGGTGGGACGACAGGACAGACAGCTGAACACATACGACTGGCTCGCAGACGTGCCAGGTAACGCCGAGAGCACCGACCTCGTAGAAGTGCAATTCAAGAATACCCGAAAGGGATATTACCATAATGTGAATAACCTCGACCTCAAAAAGGGCGACATAGTGGCTGTAGAAGCCAACCCTGGTCACGACATCGGTGTGGTTACACTCACCGGTAGACTCGTGAAACTGCAGCTGAAGAAGGCAAATCTCAAGTCGCAGGACGACATCAAGCGCATCTATCGCATTGCCAAGCAGGTAGACCTCGACAAATGCAAGGAAGCAAAGAGCCGCGAGCATGCTACCATGATTCAGAGCAGACAGATTGCCCTGGACCTGGGATTGAAGATGAAAATCGGAGACGTAGAGTATCAGGGTGATGGCAACAAGGCTATTTTCTACTATATCGCCGATGAGCGAGTAGACTTCCGTCAGCTCATCAAGGTGCTTGCTGATACCTTCCACGTACGCATCGAGATGAAGCAGATTGGTGCCCGTCAGGAAGCAGGCCGCATCGGTGGTACCGGTCCTTGTGGTCGCGAACTCTGCTGCGCTACATGGATGAAGAATTTTGTGAGCGTCAGCACCAATGCCGCACGCTATCAGGACATCTCGCTCAACCCTCAGAAGTTGGCAGGTATGTGCGCCAAGCTGAAATGTTGTCTCAACTATGAGGTAGACAACTATGTAGAAGCAAGTCGCAAGATGCCTCCAAAGGATGCTGTTCTGCAGACTGCCGATGGCGAATTCCATCAGTTCAAGGTAGATATTCTGGCTGGTCTCATCACCTATTCTTCTGATAAGAATCTGGCTTCAAACCTCGAAACTATTACCGCAGCACGTGCCAAGGAAATCATCGAGATGAACCGGAATGGCGAAAAGCCTCTCAGCCTGTTGGAGAACGGAAAGATCAAGGAATCTTCCAAGCCTATCGATTTGCTCAACGAATCAGACTTGAGCCGCTTCGACAAGTCGAAGAAAAAGAAAAAGAAAAATAACAAGAATCGTAACCGCCAGGACGCAGACAATAAGGCAAACAAGCAGCAGAACGAGAACCGACAGCAGCAGAACGGCCAGCAGGGCGAGAACCGACAGCAGCAGAACGGTCAGCAGGGCGAGAAACAGCAGCAAGGCGAGAACCGTCAGGGCAACCGTCATCAGAACGGCAACAACAATCGCCGTCGCGACAATCGCAATCGTCAGCCACGCCAGCAGCATGGTGGTGATAAAAAGCCAGAAGACAAGAAATGAAACGACTGATATATTTGATATTGGTAATGGTAGCAACCATGTCGCTCCCTTCCTGCAAGCATTCTACCGTATTCGACAGTTATGCGCATACCCCGATTGCAGGATGGGAGAAGAACGACACGCTCTCGTTCGAGATTCCACCTCTTCTGGAAGGCGGCTATTACAACGAGAGCCTGGGGCTCCGCATCACGGGTAATTATCCTTTCATGGGACTTACCCTCATCGTGGAGCAGAACATCTACCACAACAACAAGCATGTGCCCAGCGCATGCAAGACAGACACCGTAAACTGTCAGCTGATAGACAAGAACGGTGTAAGCAAAGGGCAAGGCATCAGCTACTATCAGTACAACTTCCCTATCAACGTATACAGGTTGAATCAGGGAGACTCTATCCATATCACTGTGCGTCATGACATGAAGCGCGAGATTCTGCCTGGCGTAAGCGATATCGGAGTGAAGATAACAAAAAATGACCAATGAGGATTTCCCATTGGTCATTGTTCTTTTATCCCAGTTTCTTAGCAGAATTCTAGCTCTTTACCAGATTCTAGCTTCTTACCAGATTTCTACCTGCATCTATTCTCAGGAAGATGAAGAGCAGAATGGTAAAGCCCCAAAGCGAACTACCGCCATAACTGAAGAACGGCAGCGGAATACCGATTACAGGCGTCAGTCCCAGCACCATTCCTACATTAATAAACAGGTGGAACAGGAAAACACTCAGCACGCAATAGCCGTATATTCGTCCGAACTTGAAAGGTTGTCGCTCTGCCAGGTGTATCAGTCTCAATATCAACCCCAGGAAGAGCAGCAAAACACCTGCCGAACCCAGGAATCCTTCCTCCTCTCCTACCGTACAGAAGATGAAGTCAGTATCCTGCTCTGGCACGAACTTGAGCTTAGTCTGGGTTCCATTCAGGAATCCCTTACCCTGCAAACCTCCCGAACCGATGGCAATCTCGCTCTGATGAACATTATATCCGGCACCCGCCAAGTCTTCATCCAGACCCAGAAGCACGTTGATACGAACTCGCTGGTGAGGCTCCATCACATTATTCAGTACGTAGTCGGCACTATAGAAGAAGGCGATAGAACCGAGAGAGAATAACGAGATGAGGAAATAGTTTCTGAATCTCGTTCTCAAACCATGGTAAACCAGGAATCCTATCATCAGCGCACATAGCAGGAGCTGTATCCACACGATATCGAACGGAATGACATAGGTGGAGAAAAGGGCAAATATCAGCGTAATACCCAGGGAATAGCCCAGGATGATAAGCGCATGTTTCTTATTGCCCGTATACGAATAGACCATACCCGAAGTAAAGATCTGTACCAGCAAAAGCACCACAAACTTGCCCACCGAGGTATAGGTATCCCACATCATCACGTTCTCATACTTCACTCCCAACACGAAATAAGCCACCATCGAAACTCCCGTAAAAAGCACGGCACCCGGCATTCCTTCGCGATAGAGCATCAGGAAGAAGGCTGAATAAACCAGCGCCGAACCCGTTTCACGCTGTCCCACGATACATACCATAGGAAGCATGATGATACCTACTGCCGCCATGAAATGCTTCATGTTGTGGATATTGAATCCATAGCTCGACATGAATTTCGCTACAGCCAAAGCCGTGGCAAACTTTCCGAACTCGGCAGGTTGCAGTCGGAGCGGTCCCAGGACGAGCCACGAATGCGAACCCTTGATGCTATGCGGATTGAATATCGTGGCAAAAAGCAGCAATATCAGTACCGCATAGATCACATACGAGAATGTATCGTAAATCCGGTCATCGAGCAAAAGAAGAACCAAACCCAATGCTATCGATGTTCCAATCCATACAATCTGCATACCCGAACGAGCACCTAAGCTGAAGATTTCATTGTCACCGTATGTGTAACTGGCACCACAGACACTGATCCAGCCAAAAGCCAGAAGTGCCAGATAGATGCCTATCGTCCACCAGTCGAGCGAACGCAGCACACTAGGTTGTTTATTATCGCTCATAATAATATAATTTATACATTATGAATTATACATTATAAATTGTTCCCTTATCTACTGCTAGAACCGTATGCAATTCTGCGTGCCTGCATCTGGGCAGCCTGACTTTCAGAAGCAGGCGACAGTTTACCCTTCAGATATTGCTCCATCATCAAGCCTCCGATAGGCACACCATAGTCGGCACCCCATCCACCATTTTCTACGTATACCGCAATGGCAATCTTCGGGTTGTTCATTGGTGCAAAACCCATGAATACAGAGTGGTCATGACCACGGTTCTGGGCAGTACCCGTCTTGCCGCAAGGCTCGAAATCGTAACGGGAAAGCATCTTACAGGTTCCCTTCAAGGCAGAACTTCTCATACCGGCAATTACATAGTTGTAAGCTCTGCGCGAAGCCTTGGTTACGTGCCTACGGGTGTAGAGCGTATCGAGCGGTTCACCCTTTACCTTGCGCACCACATGAGGCACATAGTAATAACCTCGGTTGGCAATAGTAGCACCCAGGTTGGCTATCTGCAACGGTGTCAGGTTCACCTCACCCTGTCCGATAGAGATACTGATGATGGTAAGTCCGTTCCATGATCCCTTGTAAGCCTTGTCATAGAACTGTGCATTCGGGATCAGTCCTCGCTTCTCACCCGGCAAGTCAATACCCAGCTTATAGCCGAATCCCATACTCACCATATAGTCTTTCCAGGTTGTCATGGCGTTCTGAACAGAACCATACTTACTCTTATTACCTATCATGTAGTAAAGTCCCCAACAGAAGTAACCGTTACAGGAAGTACTGATGGCATCCACAAGCGCAATAGGCGATGGGTGACCGTGACATCCTACGTGCAATCCTCTGTAAGAGAATCCGTGATTACATGGGAAGGCTGTACCTGGAGTGATGATACCTTCGGTCAGGAAAGTCAACGCCTGCGTGGTCTTGAAGGTAGAACCCGGAGGATACTGTCCCATGATACTACGGTTCAGGAGCGGTTTCCAAGGATTCTTGGAGAGCCACTTATGCATCTTTCCTCTGTTCTTACCCACCAGCTTACGAGGGTCGTAGGTTGGTGAAGAAACCATCGCCAGGACTTCACCGGTACGAGGGTCGATTGCCACGATACTTCCAATCTTGCCCTGGAGCAACCGTTCCCCGAGTGCCTGCAGATTGATGTCGATACCCAGGGTAAGGTCTTTACCTGCAATCGGCTTCTGGTCAAGCTTACCATTCTGATAACTGCCCTGTATTCGTCCGTGGGCATCTCGAAGCATAATCTTCACGCCCTTCTGGCCTCTGAGCTGCTTTTCATAATGTTTCTCCAGTCCCAGCTTTCCGATATAGTCACCAGGCTGATAGTAATCGTCCTCCTCAATATCGCTTTCCGAGACCTCTCCCACATCACCCAGCACATGGGCTGCGTAAGGATAGGTATATTCTCTCACGCTTCGTTTCTGAACATAGAAGCCAGGGAAACGGAACATCTTTTCCTGGAATACCGAGAAATCCTTGTCAGACAGCTGGCTCATAAAGAGCTGCTGCGTATATCTGGAATAGCCCGGATTCTTGGAACGGTCCTTGATGGTTTCCATACGCTTGTCAAACTGTTCCCTTGTAATTCCCAAGGAATTGCAGAAGTCCAAGGTATCGAGTCTTCCTTCCTGTTCCTTCATCACAACCATGATGTCATAAGAAGGCTGGTTATACACCATCAGCTTGCCGTTACGGTCGTAAATAGCTCCACGGGAAGGGAACTCAATCTGTTTCAGGAAGGCATTACTGTCGGCATTCTTCTTATAGTCGTCGCTCATAATCTGAAGCGTAAACAGACGAATGGAGTAAATGACCACAATAGCTATGGCCACTCCCCCAATAACAAATCTACGCTTTTCAAGATTGTAATCTATCATACACCTTATTTAATATATTATTTTCTGAAGCCCTCGATGGCCATGACCATCACCATAGTGATGACCGTACTGCCACCAATACACATGAGCCACTGCATCCAATTGAAGAAATTGAATGTTTCGAGTGTAAAAAACAAGAGATTATAAACGAGTACTATAATTAATACATACAGGAAATACGAACCCATACCGATGGTTCGCACCGACGGCTCCAGGTCGTCGGCACTATCACGAGGCACGAAGAGTTCGAAAAGATACGGTTGCAGCAGGCCTACCAGAGTCATGGAAGCAGCTGCAACACCAGGGGTATTGGCGAACACGTCAATACAAAGTCCCATCATGAAGCACCAGAGCAGCACCGCCCAGCGAGGGTGGTTTCTGCGGAAATGGAGCACCATGATGATATACAGCAAGGGGGTAGCGCAGTTGAAAAGGTGAATGTGATTAAACACCAATCCCTGCACCAGCACCAGCACCACGAAGATGCCGAGTCGTTTCATTAAATCTATACTCATTGCCAATATATCTCCTCTAAATTCTGAGTTTTTCTCCTCTTACTATATTTTATATTAATTATTATCTCCAGTACTACCATCTGGCTTGATGCTATCCTGGGCAGCACGCAGAATCTCCAATCGCTCCTTCATGGCAGCATCATCGATGACGCAGACATCACGAAGACGGGCGAAATCGGTAGAGAGTCGCAACTGTACACGATAACTGAGTCCGTCGGCAGAATTGAAAACGTGCAGAATCTTGCCCACTCTTATGCCAGGAGGGAACACAGCCGAATATCCGCTGGTCACCACATAGTCGCCCAATTTAAAGTGCGCATGTCTAGGCACATCTTCCAGATAAGCCAACTCAGAAGAGCCGCCTTTCCATCTCAGATATCCGAAATATCCTCTGCCCTGGATGGTACAACTGATATTCGATTTTACATTGAGCACAGGAATCACGATGCTGTAATGCTCAGCCACGATATAAACGATGCCCACGACACCGGTTCCGCTGACCACACCCATATCCTTATGAATGCCCTCAGCACGTCCCTTGTCGATGGTCATGAG
This sequence comes from Prevotella sp. Sow4_E9_plate, assembly GCF_052116205.1. NCBI lineage: Bacteria > Pseudomonadati > Bacteroidota > Bacteroidia > Bacteroidales > Prevotellaceae > Prevotella > Prevotella sp. Sow4_E9_plate. Next base: position 141,796 of record NZ_JBQKLN010000002.1, read on the forward strand.
ATTGCCTGGCTTATCGATACTGTTGTCCACCACCTTGGCTGGTATCAATCTATAGCTCTTCAGCATGGCAAACTGGTCACGTTTCAGGAAACTGCTGTCTTTGGTCAGGCTGACCAGACTGTCGGAAAGCTGCTTCACCTGATGTTCCAGATACACATTTCGCTGTGTCAGTTCCTGGTTCACCTTGGTAAGCGAGAAGAAAGTCTCAACGTTCGAATTCCATTCGTAGAGCTTGCCCGTTACGACGTTGGCTGTAGAAAACCATGCGCTACCCTGATAGCTGTTATACTGAAACAAGAGCACCATGCTCACCACCTCAAGAATCAGGAAGAGAAACCAATGGTTGTATTTCTGTAAAAACTCTAAAAGGTTGTGCATATACTACTTATATATGATTAAAATTCCGCAAATGGGCACTATAGAATTAATGTCCAAATGCGGAACTTACCTTATTTTATTCTTATTATCTCATCAAGAATGAGAAGCGATCCACATTCTTCAATGCAATGCCTGCTCCCTTAGCCACACTGTGCAAAGGATCCTCTGCAATATGGAATGGAATGTTGATCTTGTCCTGGAGTCGCTTGTCGAGACCGCGGAGCAAAGCGCCACCACCAGAGAGCCAGATACCGTTCTTCACGATATCAGCATAAAGCTCAGGAGGTGTGTTCTCCAATGCTGAGAGCACAGCGTTCTCTATCTTTGCCACTGTCTTATCCAGACAATGTGCGATTTCCTGATAGCATACAGGTACCTCCATAGGGAGAGCGGTGATGCGGTTTGGACCATGAACGATGAAGTCCTCTGGAGCCTCATCACCCAGGTCGGTCAATGCAGAACCTACATGAATCTTGATACGCTCAGCCATACGCTCAGAAACCTTCACGTTGTGCTGACGGCTCATATACTCCTGGATGTCTGCAGTAAGATCATCACCTGCAGTACGGATAGAGTTGTTGGATACGATACCACCCAGAGAGATTACTGCAATCTCGGTGCTACCACCACCTATATCAACTATCATATTACCCTCTGGTGCCTCTACGTCGATACCGATACCGATAGCAGCAGCCATAGGCTCAAAAATCAAATAAACATCACGACCGTCGGCATGCTCAGCAGAGTCGCGCACGGCACGAAGCTCCACCTCGGTAGAACCAGAAGGTACACCGATAACCATACGGAGAGAAGGTGAGAACAGACGGCTTCCTGTGTGAACCATCTTGATGAGTCCACGCATCATCTGCTCGCAGGCAGTAAAGTCGGCGATAACGCCATCTCGCAAAGGACGGATGGTACGGATGTTGTCATGAGTCTTCTCGTACATCATCTTAGCCTTCTCGCCCACAGCAATCATCTTGTCTGTTCTGCGGTCGAGGGCTACAACGGAAGGTTCGTCCACTACAATCTTATCATCACTGATAATGATGGTATTGGCAGTACCCAAGTCCATTGCGATTTCCTGAATAAATGAAAAAAATCCCATTTGTTGTAATGTAATACTAAAAATATTCTAAGCTTAAAATTTCATCGTATATAAAGACACATCCGAGAAGCCTCCGAAAGCATTTTTCAGAGACACCTCGGATTCAGCCTTGTCTCTACATGAGAGAGATTACTTGGCAAACCAAGCGTGAATAGCAGTATCGTAGTGAGAGCTTACACCGAATGCGCGCTCAGCAAACATCTTACGATCCTCAATGTCAGTCTCAGCACCCTTCTTCTTCAAGATATCGAGAAGCACGCTGTACTCTGCCTTGCTAGGTACGATGACTACATCCTTGAAGTTCTTGGCACCGGCACGGATCAGAGAGATTCCGCCGATATCAATCTTCTCGATGATGTCTGCATCGCTGGCACCGCTAGCTACAGTCTGCTCGAATGGATACAAGTCAACGATCACGAGGTCAATAGAAGGAATTTCATACTCCTTCATCTGCTCCTGATCGCCCTCGTTGTCACGACGAGCCAAGATACCACCGAATATTTTTGGGTGAAGAGTCTTCACACGACCACCAAGGATAGATGGATATGTGGTAACGTCCTCTACTTTCTGACATTCATAACCAAGAGATTCAATAAATTTCTGGGTACCACCAGTACTCAAGAACTTAACACCCTCTTCATTCAGCTTAGCGAGCAACTCGTCTAAGCCATCCTTGTGGAAGACAGACACCAAAGCTGTCTTAATTTTCTTTGTTTCAGCCATTAACTATTTATCTATTTTGAATTAGACTTCAATCTATTTTTTAAATCGCTGCAAAGTTACGAAAAACATTTGAAATACGCAAATATTTAAGAGCTATTATCACAATTTAAAGCTATTATTTAATAATTTGCGGTAAATCAAGAAATGGCTCAGACATTTTGACAGAGAAACCGAGAAAAAAGAGACGAGTTTCTGGAAAAATCAGACAAAACGTCAGAAAAACACAGAAAAAGCCCAACAGGGCACACTATTCGCTTCCTGGGTTTGCGATGCTGAAAGCCGGACGGGGCTGAGGTTTTAGAAGCTGAAAGTCCAAAAGGCCGAAGCTTTCCCGAAGCAGAAAACCCACAAAGGCTGAAGCATCCATAACATAAGTAGAAAATAACAATTAGAAAGGAGATTAAGATATGACATTCGACAAATTTACAATCAAGGCGCAGGAAGCGGTGCAGGCCGCTGTGAACATAGCGCAGAGAAATGGTCAGCAGACCATCGAACCGGTACATCTTCTCAGCGGTATCATCGAGAAAGCACCTGATGTAACCAACTATATCTTCCAGAAGCTGGGCATGAACGGCAATCAGATTGCCATGCTCCTTCAGCAGGAGATGCAGCATCTGCCTCGCGTGCAGGGTGCCGGTCAGCCATACCTCTCGGGCGATACCAACCAGATACTGATCAACGCCGAGGACATCGCCAAGAAGATGGGAGATGAATTCGTAAGCGTGGAACCTATCCTCCTCGCTATCCTCAAGAGCAACTCTACCGCTGCCCGAATCCTCAAGGATGCGGGTGCCAACGAAAAGGACCTTACCGCAGCCATCCAGGCTTTGCGACAGGGTCAGAACGTGAAGAGCCAGAGTGCCGATGAGAACTATCAGAGTCTTGAAAAGTACGCCAAGAACCTGGTAGAACAGGCTCGCAGCGGCAAGCTCGACCCGGTTATCGGACGTGATGAAGAGATTCGCCGTGTGCTCCAGATTCTCTCTCGCCGCACCAAGAACAACCCTATCCTCATCGGTGAGCCTGGTACAGGTAAAACCGCTATCGTAGAGGGACTTGCAGAGCGTATCGTTCGTGGCGACGTACCGGAGAACCTGAAGAACAAGCAGCTCTATTCGCTCGATATGGGTGCACTGGTTGCCGGTGCCAAATACAAGGGTGAGTTCGAGGAGCGTTTGAAGAGCGTCATCAAGGAGGTAACCAATGCCAATGGTCAGATTATCCTCTTCATCGATGAGATTCATACCCTGGTAGGTGCTGGCGGTGGCGAGGGTGCCATGGATGCAGCCAACATCCTGAAGCCAGCCTTGGCTCGTGGCGAATTGAGAGCCATCGGTGCCACAACCCTCAACGAGTATCAGAAGTACTTCGAGAAGGATAAGGCTCTGGAGCGCCGATTCCAGACCGTGATGGTGAATGAACCAGACGAGGTAGATGCCATCAGCATTCTCCGTGGTATCAAGGAGCGTTACGAGAACCACCACAAGGTTCGTATCCAGGATGACGCCTGTATCGCAGCAGTCAAATTATCAGAGAGATATATTTCTGATAGATTCCTCCCGGATAAGGCCATCGACCTGATGGATGAAGCCGCCGCCAAGCTCCGTATGGAGCGTGATTCCGTACCAGAGGAATTGGACGAGATCACCCGCCACTTGAAGCAGTTAGAGATTGAACGTGAGGCCATTAAGCGTGAGAACGACCAGCCTAAGATTCAGCAGCTCGACAAGGAGATTGCAGAGTTGAAGGATAAGGAACATGACTTCCGTGCAAAGTGGGAAGGCGAAAAGGCTCTCGTCAACAAAATTCAGCAAGACAAGCAGGAGATGGAGAATCTCAAGTTCGAAGCTGAGCGCATGGAGCGTGAAGGCAATTACGAGCGTGTAGCCGAGATTCGCTACTCTAAGCTGGTAGCCCTTGAAGAGGATATCAAGAAGATTCAGGAGCAGCTGAAGAGCACCCAGGGCGGTGAGGCTATGATCCGTGAAGAGGTGACTGCCGATGATATTGCAGAGGTAGTAAGCCGCTGGACCGGAATACCAGTAAGCCGAATGATGCAGAGTGAGCGCGAGAAACTGCTCCATCTGGAGGAGGAGCTCCACAAGAGAGTCATCGGCCAGGACGAGGCTATCACAGCCGTAAGCGATGCCGTTCGCCGCAGCCGTGCCGGTTTGCAGGACCCTAAACGTCCTATCGCCAGCTTCATCTTCCTCGGCACCACCGGTGTAGGTAAGACCGAGCTTGCCAAGGCGCTTGCTGAGTATCTATTCAACGACGAGTCAATGATGACGCGAATTGATATGAGTGAGTATCAGGAAAAGTTCAGTGTCACCCGTTTGATTGGAGCGCCTCCGGGGTATGTAGGATACGATGAGGGTGGCCAGTTGACCGAGGCTGTTCGCCGCAAGCCATATAGTGTGGTTCTCTTTGATGAGATTGAGAAGGCTCATCCTGATGTCTTCAACACCCTGCTCCAGGTATTGGACGATGGCCGATTGACCGACAACAAGGGCCGTGTGGTAAACTTCAAGAACACCATCATCATCATGACTTCCAACGCAAGCCGTGAGATGTTGCGAAAGACCTTCCGTCCGGAGTTCCTGAACCGTATCGACGACATCATCACCTTCCAGCCATTGACCAAGGATCAGATTGCCAAGGTTGTGGAGTTGCAGATGAACAGAGCCAAGAAGATGTTGGAGCCTCAGGGCTTCGATCTCCGCTGGACTCCAGCTGCCATCGGTTATCTTGCCGAGGTAGGTTACGATCCAGAGTTTGGTGCCCGTCCAGTAAAGCGTGCCATCCAGGATTACGTCTTGAACGATTTGAGCAAGAAGATTCTTTCAGAGGAAGTAAGTCGTGAGAAGCCAATCACCATCGATTACGTCAAGGATCACGGTTTGGTTTTCAAGAATGACTAAAGCTTCCCTCCGGAAGTCTCAAGAGAACCATAAGATTCAATAGGTTCTATAATATATACACAAGAAAGGTTCCTTCAAGGAGTAACATCCTTCGAAGGAACCTTTTTTATGCTTGACAGCAAACCCTTGCCCCCTTCACACGATACATTCACTGCCAATTTACCATCAGGCGATTTGACTGTATAGTTGCCCGCCTGTGCTGCGAGAGCACCGAGCAAATAAATACCAGCAATACCAATTTTTTGCTTCATCTTGTCTGTATTTATAGATTTAATAATTCTGTCAGTTGTCGGAAATACACCCAAGAAAAGCGAATCAGCTTCAGTTTTCTTCCTCAGATGCAAACCATTTAGTTGCAAAGATAAGCAAAAATTAAGCTGCGGGGGTATACTTTTTGAGCAAAGAAGTGCACATTTTGTTCAAAAATCGATAAAGGCATGAAAAAGAAAGCATAATGAAAGAAAATGAAACGAAATGAAAACCAAAAGCCCCGACATCACGTCGAGGCTCTTGAAGTTTTTGAATGTTTCAGCAGTTGTATTTTTTATGTAGTTATGATTTATATCTTTGAAAATCAGTTTTTCTTTCTGGGTGCAAAAGTAATAATAAAATTGATGCAAATCAAAAAAAAGACTGTTTTTTATGCAAAAAAGAACGTAAACGTTTGCAAGTTTTGCTCTACCGATAAGGGACCATTAGCAATAAAAAATCAAAAAACATTCGGTTTTATTTTGTATTGTCTGCATTTTACAGTATCTTTGCACCTAATTATATATATAATAGACACGTATACGTAAATGAAAGAATTTGTAATATCAGAAGTCAAGGCGGAAACCGCTGTGCTCGTGGGTCTGATTACCAAGACACAGGACGAAGCCAAGACCAAGGAATATCTCGACGAGTTGGAATTCCTTGCCGATACGGCTGGCGCGGTCACCGTGAAGCGATTCACGCAGAAGGTGGTTTCGCCTAACCAGACTACCTATGTGGGCAAGGGTAAGCTCGAGGAAATCAAGCAATATATCAAGGAAGAAGAGGAGGAAGACAGAGAAATCGGTATGGTTATCTTTGATGATGAACTCTCTGCCAAGCAAATCCGAAATATCGAGCAGGAACTGCAGGTGAAGATTCTGGACCGTACTTCGCTCATCCTCGACATCTTCGCCATGCGTGCACAGACGGCAGCTGCCAAGACCCAGGTAGAGCTGGCACAGTATCGCTACATGCTGCCTCGTCTGCAAAGACTCTGGACTCACCTGGAACGCCAGGGTGGTGGTTCCGGCTCAGGTGGCGGAAAGGGATCGGTAGGTCTGCGTGGACCGGGTGAAACCCAGCTCGAGATGGACCGCCGTATCATCCTGGGCAGAATGAGCCTGCTCAAGGAGCGACTGGCTGAAATCGACAAGCAGAAGAACACCCAGCGCAAGAACCGCGGCAGAATGATCCGCGTGGCTCTCGTGGGCTATACCAACGTGGGCAAGAGTACCATCATGAACCTGCTCTCGAAGAGCGAGGTGTTTGCTGAGAACAAGCTCTTTGCTACCCTCGATACCACCGTGAGAAAGGTGGTGGTAGACAACCTGCCGTTCCTCCTCGCAGATACCGTAGGATTCATCCGAAAGCTGCCTACCGACCTGGTGGACTCCTTCAAGAGCACCCTGGATGAGACCCGTGAGGCAGACCTGCTGCTCCATGTAGTAGACATCTCCCACCCTGACTTTGAAGAGCAGATACAGGTGGTAGAGAACACGCTGAAGGAACTGGACTGTGCCGACAAGCCATCGATGATTGTCTTCAACAAGATAGACAACTATTCCTGGATTGAGAAGGAGGAAGACGACCTCACCCCTATGGAGAAGGAAAACATTCCGCTGGAAGACCTCAAGAAGACCTGGATGGCAAAGCTCAACGATGACTGCCTGTTCATCTCGGCAAAGAACAAGGAGAACATCGACGAGTTCCGTGAGGTGTTGTACAAGAAAGTAAGAGAGCTCCACGTACAGAAGTATCCATACAACGACTTCCTGTACCAGGATTATGAATAAACTATAAAAACGTATCAACAATATGAATGACTACAGACCCCTAACCTCCGAGGAAATCGAGGTACTCAAGAGCAACGACTGCTGGGCTGAAGACTGGACATCCATCAATGTCTCAGAAGATTTCAAACCGAACTTCATGCACCGCGTGATGCTCTACGGCGAAGTGAACATCGGCGCCTTCAACAAGAATGTAGAGGTGAGCCAAGGCTTCGTAAAGCACTCTGGCATCAACAATGCCACCCTGCGCAATGTAACTATAGGTGATGACTGCCTCATCGAGAACGTAGGCAATTTCATCAACAACTACAACATCGGGGATGATTGCTACATCTCGAACATCTCTACCATGGAAACCACCGAGGGAGCAACCTACGGTGAGGGCAACCTGGTGAGCGTGCTCAACGAGGTGGGAGAAGGCAACGTCATTCTCTTCAGCGATCTGAACAGTCAGCTTGCCGCCTTCATGGTGAAGCATTTCTCCGACAAGGAACTGAAGGAGAAGATCAGACAGCTCATCAAGACCGACATCGACAACAAGATGCCGGAACGCGGACAGATAGGCAACAACGTGAAGATTGTCAACACCAAGGAGATTACCAACTGTGTCATCTACGACCTCTGCGAGGTAAACGGTGCCTCACGACTCAGCGACTGTACGCTGCTCGGTTCGGTTCACGGCAACGTATATGTCGGCACGGGAGTCATCATCGAGAACTCAATCATCGCCGAGGGTTCCAGCGTTATCAACAGCGTGAAGATACAGGACTGCTTCGTGGGAGAAGCCTGCCAGCTGAGCAACGGTTTCACAGCCTCAGCCTCCGTATTCTTTGCCAACAGCTATATGAGCAACGGTGAGGCGTGCGCCGCCTTCTGTGGTCCATTCACAGCATCGCATCACAAGAGCAGTCTGCTTATCGGCGGAATGTTCTCATTCTATAATGCCGGTTCAGCCACCAACTTCTCCAACCATGCCTACAAGATGGGGCCAATGCACTGGGGCATCCTGGAGCGCGGTTCGAAGACAGCCAGCGGTGCCTATCTGCTGATGCCAGCCACCCTGGGTTCGTTCTCAGTATGCTTCGGCAAGCTGATGCACCACCCTAACACCCGCAACCTGCCATTCGCCTATCTGATAGCCGATGGCGACAAGATGTTCCTCATTCCGGGCAGAAACATCACCACCGTGGGCTTGTACCGCGACATCAAGAAATGGCCTAAGCGCGACCTCCGTGCACCGGAAAACCGCAAGAGCATCGTCAACTTCGACTGGCTCTCTCCGTTCTCCGTAGGCGAAATCCTGAAGGGCAAGAAGATATTGGAGAACCTGCGCGAGGTGACGGGCGACAACGTTTCGCAGTACCTCTACCACGAATACATCATCCCGGCTACATCGCTCCACAAGGGCATCAAATACTACGATATCGCCCTGCGCATCTACATGGGTGCCGTGCTGAAGCGAGTTTTGAAGCGCGACCCTTCCATCACCCCTCCTACCACGGAGATAGGAACCAGCGACTGGGATGACCTCTCCGGACTCCTCCTGCCGGTTAGCGAGGAAGAGCGCATCATCTCCGACCTGAAGGATGGAACCATCGAAACCATCCAGGAGCTCATCAGCCGCTTCGAGGAGATTGATGCCAACTATCGCGAATACCAGTGGGCATGGACCTACAAGATGATCTGCGACTACTACCACATCTCCGAGATTACCCTGGAGGATGCCAACCGCATCCACGAGGACTATATCAAGGCACGCCGCTCATGGATAGCGGAAATCAAGAAGGATGCCGAGAAGGAGTATGCCATGGGCGATGTGGAGGAAGAGGTTTTCAGAAACTTCGTCAACAGTCTGGACCAGGAAGTGGAATACGAGAATTAATTCATAATGAAGAATTAACAATTTATAATTAAGAAATGAAGATCAAGCACGTTTTGCTGGCAGCTGTCCTGATGGGCAGCCTCAGCGCCACAGCTAAGGATTATCATTACACCACCATCCCCGGTGATGCGATGAAGACACGCATCTATACCCTCGACAACGGTCTGACGGTGTATATGTCAGTCAACAAGGAAAAGCCTCGTCTGCAGGCAAACATCGCAGTGAAGACAGGTTCCAGAAACGACCCTGCCGAAACAACCGGTCTTGCCCACTATCTGGAGCACCTGATGTTCAAGGGAACCCAGAAGTTCGGAACCACAGACCATGCCAAGGAAAAGCCTTATCTCGACGAAATCACTCGCCGATATGAGAGCTACCGCAAGCTGACCGACCCTGCACAGCGCAAGCAGGCTTATCACGAAATCGACTCGGTTTCGCAGCTGGCAGCCAAGTACAACATCCCGAACGAGTACGACAAGCTGATGGCGAGCATCGGAAGCCAGGGCACCAACGCCTATACTTCCAACGATGTGACCTGCTATGTAGAGAACATCCCGAACAACGAGATAGAGAATTGGGCTAAGGTACAGAGCGACCGATTCCAGAACATGGTGATCCGCGGTTTCCATACCGAGCTGGAGGCTGTATACGAGGAGAAGAACATCTCCATGGCTAGCGACAACACCAAGGAGTTTGCTGCCCTCTGGAAGCTTCTCACCCCTACCCATCCTTACGGTACCCAGACCACCATCGGTGAGCAGGAGCATCTCAAGAACCCTAGCATCATCAATATCCAGAACTATTTCCATCGCTACTATGCACCGAACAATGTGGCTATATGCCTGGCAGGTGATTTCGACCCAGACCAGACCATCGCCATCATCGACAAGTACTTCGGTTCATGGAAGAAGAACGAGAATCTCTCCCGTCCTGAGTTCAGCCTGCAGCCGGACATTACTGCCGTCAAGGATACAGCCGTAGTGGGCAAGGAGGCTGAGAACGTGATGCTCGCATGGAAATTCAAGGGCGCCAACGACAAGGAGAGCGATGTGCTCGATGTCATCGAAGACATGCTTTCCAACGGTAAGGCTGGACTGATGGAGGTTGACCTGGAGCAGCAGATGAAGCTGGCTTCTGCCGGAGCCTTCGTCTACGGTCTGCACGACTATTCTGCCTTCATCCTTGCCGGTAATCCTAACAAGGGTCAGAAGCTGGAAGAGGTACGCAGTCTCATGCTCCAGGAGATGGCGAAGCTGCGCCGTGGAGAATTCGACAACGACCTCCTGCCTTCGGTCATCGCCAACAAGAAGCTGAACTTCTACAGAGGTCTCGACAGCAACGACAACCGTGCCAGCATCATGGTAGACGCCTTCATCAACGACGAGAAATGGGAAGACGTAGCCGGCAAGCTGGAACGTCAGAGCAAGCTGACCAAGCAGGACATCGTGGATTTCGCCAACAAATATCTGCGCGACGACAACTTCGTATGCGTCTACAAGCGCATGGGCGAGGATACAACCTTGAAGAAGATTGAGAAGCCAGCCATCACTCCTATTCCGGCAAACCGCGAGTATGAGAGTGCTTTCGTCAAGGAAATCAAGAACGCCCAGGTGCCTGAAATCCAGCCTCAGTTCCTCGATTTCAAGAAGGATCTTACCGTAGGCAAGACCAGCAGAAAGCTGCCTCTCGTATACAAGCAGAACACCCAGGACGACCTCTTCAACCTCGTATTCCGCTACGAGTTCGGCGATGAGGATGATATCCGCTACAGCTATGCAGCCCAGTATCTCGACTATATCGGAACCGACAAGAAGAGCGTTTCTGCCATCAAGCAGGCTTTCTACAAGCTAGCTTGCAACTTCAGCGTCTCCCAGGGTTCCAAGACTCTGCAGATCAGCCTCAACGGTTTGAACGAGAACCTTCCTGCAGCTCTCCAGCTGACGGAGGAAATCCTGCACCATGCCAAGGCAGACAAGACCTCATGGAACCAGTTCATCGACCTCATCGAGAAGCAACAGCAGGATGCCAAGACCAACCAGCAGTCAAACTTCAGCCATCTCTGGAGCTACAGCACCTACGGTGCCTACAACCCAATCCGCAACGCCATCAAGACTGCAGACCTGCGCAAGATGGATCCTCAGGAACTCGTCAATCTTCTGGGTGGACTGAACAACATCGAGCACACCGTGGCTTACTACGGTCCTTACAGCGAGAAGCAGCTCAAAGCCCTGCTCGCCAAGGAGCACAAGACAGCCAAGAAGCTTGCTGCCGTTCCTGAGGGCAAGGAGTACAAGATGGAGGAAATCAAGCAGAACGAGATTTATATCGCTCCTTACGATGCCAAGAACATCTATCTGCGTTCTTACCAGAACACCGGAAAGAAGAGCGATGTGAAGGACGGTGCCCTGATTTCTCTCTTCAATGAATATTATGGTGGCGGCATGAATACCATCGTCTTCCAGGAGCTTCGTGAGACCCGCGGTCTGGCTTACAATGCCGGTGCTGCCTACTACACTCCAGTTCGCAAGGACGAGAAGGATTACTTCATGCGTCACGTCATCACCCAGAATGACAAGATGATGGACTGCATCCACGTCTTCGATGAGATTACCGACAATCTCCCACAGAACGAGGCTTCCTTCAATCTTGCCAAACAGAACCTGATGAAGTCTATCCAGAGCCGTCGCGTTACCAAGGCTGGCGTCATCAATGCCTACTTCAATGCCAAGCTGATGGGTATCGACTATGATGTAACCAAGCTCTACTACGAGCAGCTCCCTTCTCTGACTCTCCAGGACATCACGAACTTCGAGAAGCAGAATATCGTAGGCAAGCCATACCGCATGGTGATCCTCGGTGATGAGAAGAATCTTGACATGAAGAGTCTGGAGAAGATTGCTCCTATCAAGAGATTGAGCCAGGAAGAAATCTTTGGATATTGATAATGTATAATTAATAATGTACAATTAATAATGTATAAATTCAGCAGTTATGAAAGAGTATAATTTAATTCTCATAAAATCAAAGCAGTTTGCCCTAAGAATCATAAAACTGTATAAATATTTATGTGAACAAAAGAAAGAATATATTCTTTCAAAACAGATTGTTCGCAGCGGCACCAGTATCGGTGCCAATGCGAAAGAAGCTAGCGTAGCTCAATCCAAAGCTGATTTTTACGCAAAATTAAGTATCTCACTTAAAGAAGCAGCAGAAACCGAATTTTAGTTAGAGACTCTTCACGAAAGTGAATATATTGACGACAAACAATTCGAAAGCATCAATGCCGATTGTACAGAATTATTAAAAATACTTACAAGTATTTTAAAAACAAGAGAAAAAATAATTATTCATTATAAATTATAAATTATAAATTAATATGACTCCAGATTTTAAGTATGCTCCAATGTTCCAGATTGGAGAGGACAAGACAGAGTATCGCCTTATCTCTAAGGAAGGCGTAAGCACAGCAGAGTTCGAGGGTAAGACTATCCTCAAGGTTTCTAAGGAAGCTCTTACCTTGCTGGCACAGCAGGGTTTCCACGACGTAGAGTTCAAGCTCCGTCGTGAGCACAACCTCCAGGTGGCTAAGATCCTCAGCGACCCAGAGGCTTCAGAGAACGACAAGTACGTAGCACTCCAGTTCCTCCGCAATGCTGAGACTGCCGTTAAGGGCATTCTCCCATTCTGCCAGGATACAGGTACTGCTATCATCCACGGTGAGAAGGGTCAGCGCGTATGGACTGACTTCGAGGACGAAGAGGCTTTGAGCCTGGGTGTATACAACACCTTTACACAGGACAACCTCCGCTATTCTCAGAACGCTCCTCTCAACATGTATGATGAGGTAAACACCCGTTGCAACCTGCCTGCTCAGATTGATATCGAGGCTACAGAGGGCGACGAGTACCGCTTCGTGATGGTAGCTAAGGGTGGTGGCTCTGCCAACAAGACCTACTTCTACCCTATGACCAAGGCTACTATCCAGAATGAGGGCACACTCCTCCCATTCCTCGTAGAGAAGATGAAGAGCCTGGGTACAGCTGCATGTCCTCCTTACCACATCGCCTTCGTTATCGGTGGTACTTCAGCAGAGAAGAACCTCCTTACCGTGAAGTTGGCTTCTATCAAATATTACGACGAATTGCCTACAACAGGTGATGAGACCGGTCGTGCTTTCCGCGACATCGACCTGGAAAACAAGCTCCTCAAAGAGGCTCACAAGATTGGTCTGGGTGCACAGTTCGGCGGTAAGTATCTGGCTCACGATATCCGTGTCATCCGTTTGCCACGCCACGGTGCAAGCTGCCCTATCGGTATGGGTGTAAGCTGCTCTGCCGACCGCAACATCAAGGCTAAGATCAACAAGGACGGTATCTGGTTGGAGAAGATGGATGAGAATCCAACAGAGCTGATTCCTGAGGAGCTCCGCAACCCAGGTGAGGGTACCAAGGGTATCGAAATCGACCTCGACAAGGGTATCGACGCAGTTCGTGCTGAGTTGAGCAAGTATCCTGTAAGCACCCGTGTCAACCTGAAGGGTACCATCATCGTGGCTCGTGACATCGCTCACGCTAAGCTCAAGGCTCGCTTGGATGCTGGCGAGGAGATGCCAGAGTACTTCAAGAACCACCCTATCCTCTATGCTGGTCCAGCCAAGACTCCAGAGGGTTATCCATGTGGCTCTATGGGACCTACTACAGCCAACCGTATGGACCCATACGTAGATGAGTTCCAGGATCACGGCGCTAGCTTGGTAATGATTGCCAAGGGTAACCGCGGCGATGTTGTTACAGAGGCTTGCAAGAAGCACGGTGGTTTCTACCTCGGTACTATCGGTGGTGTAGCTGCCGTTCTCTCTCAGAGCTCTATCAAGAGCATCGAGTGCGTAGAGTATCCAGAGCTCGGTATGGAGGCTATCTGGAAGATTACCGTAGAGGACTTCCCAGCATTCATCCTCGTAGACGACAAGGGCAACGACTTCTTCAAGCAGTTGAAGCCTTGGACTCCATGCAAGGAATGCCAGAAGTAAATGATTTAAGAAAAATCATGACAATAGTAAGCTCAGGGTGTTTTGCCCTGAGCTTTTTTTATGATAAGACTGCGCACCACACTTGGCAGGGCAAGCAGCCTTGCTGCCCCCCACCTTCTGACTTTTTGAATTTGTCATAATTAATAAATTTCTACGTCATTTTCGGAAGTGGGCGAAGACGGTTATAGTGGTTACGGTTACAGAAGTTACAGTTTTCAGCGGAGGGGGTACAAGGGATTTCGAGTACTTACAGATTGTAAGTAATAATAATAGATAATAATAATATATAATATATATTATTATTATCTTCTTCTAAAGAGGGGAAAGGAAACTGACTCATGAAAAACTGTAACTTCTGTAACCGTAACCACTTTTGGGGGAAAATCGGGGAAGAGGGCGCAAAGGACAAACGTAGAGTTGGGATGTACAAAACATAGAGAAACTATTTACAGAATATAGTTTTCTTATCTCAAAAATTACGACTTGTTTTTATTAACAGGATTCTCCAGAAATGTTAAATCCGTTTAACAAAATCCTGCAGGCCGTTTTTTGGCAGTACCGGGAAAAAGTCGTATCTTTGCACTGTGTTTTAGAGAAAGCACGGGATTTTTTCCTGCACCATCATTCGGAGGACAAGGCGCCAATCTGAGGAGTGAAGCTAAATGGACATTATCTCATATACTTACTATAGATGTTGAAGTAGATATCCACCCAGGCATCACCGACGAGAACTGCCAGATCACGGGCCACGTCCTCATGGGAATCGATGAACTTCACCAGGTCGGGATTATACTTCGTACCGGCATCCCTGCGGAACTCCTCCATCACCATGTCGAAGGTCTTGCCATCCTTGTAATTCCTGCCTACGCGCTCGGTAGCAGCCTGCATGCAGTCGCTCAGAGTGATGATGTCTATCAGGATGCGCTTAGGCGACTTCGTGTTGTCGAAATCCTCAGGATAGCCGCCCTTGCCATTATACCACTTATGATGACCCAAGGTGGTATCACGAAACTTCTCATAGAGCGAAGGAGCAATCTTCAGCAACTCGGCTCCCAAAGAAGGATGGGTCTTGATGATGGAGAACTCCTCATCCGTCAACGGACGGTAGTCGTTGTTCACCACCGAGATGATGCATTCTTGCCAATGTCATGATAGAGGGCTGCCTGATAGATGAAGTTGAGACACTCCTTAGGATCCAGGAAGACTTTACCATGATGGCGCTCACCAAGCGCTCCTCCCAACAAATTGGGCTGATAGGCCAGAATGCCCTCCATCAGCTTCTTGGCTATCATCGCCACATGTACGGAATGGGCATAGGTGGTGACCTGGGTAGCCACATTCAACTCATTGAAGTTGCGGATGCGCTCCACTTCCTTCAGGTACTTGATGGCACGGGGATAGGTAGCAAGGACATTCAGATATTTCACATACGAATTCTCCATCTGCTGGTCCAGACGATGGTGATAGATGGTGATGATGTCCCGATACATCCGCTTGACGGCAGCACGCTTCCTGCGGTAGGAAACATCAGACAGGTCGTTCAGATAGAAATAGTTCATGAAAGGCTGCAGGGCGGTCTGAAGCTGACGGTAGTCATAACGGGCAGTACTGAATTTCTTCTTCATACCATTACGGTTTCTCCTGACAGCCTTTCCCATCGCTTCCGTCGCCGTGATCTGTCCCATCTTCACCTGCATCACCAGGGTACGGGAATAGGAGAGCTCCGACAGATGAGGATTGGCAAGATTCCGTGCAACAATCACCTGCATCAGGGAGTCGGCAAACTGCTTTTCCAGGACGGTAGAATCAGCCAGATAAACATTACGGACCAGACTTTCCTCAGTATTTTTCGCCTTTTCGTTCAGGCGACCGTAATCCTCCTCACTCATCAGCTGGCAGGTATGGGGCAAGCTGAGCAATCTCCTGAGTTCAAGCACATAGGCACGACGTTCTTTCACGGTCTGCATCTTGTAAATCAGCCAGTTGGTAACCGTCAGATTTTCAAGCGCCATCAGGGAAGACTCCACAGGATTAGGCGATCGATACCGGTCTTCCGCCACGGCACGCTTCAGATACTCGTAGGATTTCTTCAAGGCATCAGGTTCCTTACCCAGAGTATGGATTTCATAAAGGAATTCGCCCTTGAAGTTATCCACCAATCCGGCAAAGTTCGATGCCTCTGGACATCTTCCGCTTCCATAATATTCCAGAAGAATATCACAGAGTTGATTGCCCAGGAACGGGTCTACCTTTTCCTCCATATACAGACGCTGCAAGCCGTCGCACAACTGCTGGTAAGCTTCATGGGGAATCTGCTTACGGTCTTGCTTGAAGTAATCGAAAACGATGTTGATAATCTCCCTGTTAACCAGGAAGAGATGCGTATTCTTCAGGGCACGGCGCTTGAAGAAATTGGTCCATGCCACATGGTCCTTGAACAGGAAGATGCTGTCATTGTATCGGTTATAGACACTGCGATTCTCTTCCAACAGTCTGAAACACCTCTCGAAATCAGGGATTTCAGTACTATCGGAACGCACTGGGGTCTGGCAGAAAACGGGGATGCCAACCAACCAGAATATCATTACAAAAAACAACTGCCTCAAAATCAAAAAATACTTTTACTTAAGTTTATTATGCTATCTTAGAAAGTGCAAATATATCGATTTTCTTTCAGAACACCAAATTTTTCGGTTTATTTATCTTTTTTAAACTATATCCGTTGCTATTCATGCCTTGGCAAAACAAACTTCGCCATCATGCTCACACACCATAATAAAAAACTGCAACCTACTCTTCGCGAGCAGGTTGCAGCTGTAGTTAACTAACTGTTATCAACTATTCATTACTAACTCTACCTATATATTATTATGTTTTGACCAACACGGGGGCTTACTTGATATACTCCTCAGGAATCTGAGGCATTGCACCATTCTGGGTACAAACGTATGCACTCACCTTTACAGCCAATTCGTGTGCCTCCTGGATGGTCTTGCCCTTCAGGATGCTGGCGCAGAAAGTACCGGTGAAGCTATCGCCTGCACCTACAGTATCAGCCACCTCTACCTTTGGAGTCTCCTGGAATGACTTCACGCCTGGGGCAAAGACATAGCTGCCGTTCACACCGCAGGTCAATACGAGCATATCGAGATTGTACTTGCCGAGAATCAACCAGCACTTGTTCTCGATATCCAAACCTGGATAACCGAAGAGGCGACCGATGGTAATCAACTCCTCATCGTTAATCTTCAAAACATTGCAGCGCTTCAAGCTCTCGGTAATCACCTCAGGAGTATAGAAGTTCTGACGGAGATTGATATCGAAGATCTTCAGACAATCTTCTGGAGTATGATCAAGGAATGTATAGATGGTCTTGCGGCTAACCTCACTGCGCTGAGCCAGAGAGCCCCAGCAAACAGCACCGGCATTGGCAGCAATCTCCTTGATATCATCAGTGAATGGGATATTGTCCCAAGCCACACCCTTCTTGATATCGTATGTAGGAACACCCTCCTTGTCAAGCTGCACCTGAACGGTACCGGTAGGATAATCTACCACTGGCATCACATACTTCAACTTCTTCTCATCGAGAATACGAAGGGCTGTATCGCCCAAGACATCCTTACCTATCGCACTGACGGCTACAGAATGCAAGCCGTGCTGACCAGCGTGGTAAGCGAAGTTGGCAGGAGCACCGCCGAGTTGAGAACCACTAGGGAGAACATCAAAAAGTATCTCACCCAAACCTACACAATATTTTGTATTTAAATTCTTTGTTTCCATAATTACACCTTATTATTAGATATAGTATAAAAGATTGCGAATGAAGATGATTATAACTTGCGGATATAAGTGAAGAGATAAACTACACCTACTGCCATGACAGCCACAGCACCAGTCTGACCGATAGCATCGCTGGCGAATCCCATGAACAATGGGAAGATGGTACCACCAAAGAGTCCCATGATCATCAATCCGCTCACCTCGTTCTTCTTATCAGGCAAAGCAAGCAGCGCCTGAGAGAAAATCATGGAGAAGACGTTAGAGTTGCCGTATCCCACGAGGGCAATAGCGATGTAGAGCACATAATGGCTTGTTCCTACCCACATGCCTATCATACTCAAAGCCATCATCACAACGCTGATGATGAAGAAAGTGCGGGTCTTCATCATACGGAGGAAGGCTGTACCGGTGAAACATCCGATGGTACGGAAGATGAAATAGAGCGATGTGGCGAAAGCTGCATCATTAAGACTCCATCCCAAACGCTCCATCAGAATCTTAGGAGCTGTGGTATTGGTACCTACATCAATACCCACATGGCACATGATACCTATGAAAGAAAGTAATACGATTGGCTTACCAAGCAATTTCAGGCAATCCATGAAGCCCGAAGCTCCTCCATCCTGCTTCTCTTCGGTGATGGGTGTGCCAGCCAGGAAGAAGGTGGCAGCAATACCGATAATCATATAGATTGGGAAGAGAATGCGCCAGCCCAGACCGAAGGTTGGAATGCTTGCCATGGCGCCCCACATAGCGATGTATGGAGCCAGGAAGGAAGCTATCGCCTTGACAAACTGACCGAAGGTCAATGTGGATGCCAGGTTCTGACCTGATGTAACCACTGAAACCAGAGGGTTCAGGGAGGTCTGCATCAAGGCATTTCCGATGCCGAGCAATGAGAACGACACGAGCATCAGCTCAAAGTTTTCGCCGAAAATGGGCAAAAGGAGTGAGATGACGGTAACGAGCAAAGACAGGACTACAGTCTTCTTCCTACCGATCTTATTCATCAGTATTCCTGTTGGAACCGAAAATATCAAAAACCAGAAGAATACCAATGAAGGGAACAGATTGGCTGTCGAATCATTGAGGTTGAGATCTTCCTTTACGTAGTTGGAGGCGATACCTACCAAATCTACAAATCCCATGGCGAAGAAACAGAGCATCACCGGGATGATTGTCAATTTTGATGATTTATTCATAATTGTTAGCGTTATTGTTTCTATATTTTGCTGGTGCAAAGGTAGCGATAAACGATACTATATATCATAAAATATCGTTCATCGGCTACCATTTATGTTGCATTGTTACATCAGTAACACGCTAAGAAACAATTATCTTATAGATTCAGTTCTTAACAGATGAGGTTACTTGATGTCGTAAATCTGATACTTACCCTTTCCCTTTACAGTAACCTTGTTGTAAGGCTTGCTTGGGAACACGAGATTGGTCATGGACATCTTGCCGTCAGCATCCAGTGCCTCGATGCTGCTCTTGTCGATGAAGATGCGCAGCTGGCTGATATTGCCATAGGTTGGAGCCTTGGTGACTGCAGCGAAGTCCTTGCTGAAATCCATCTTACCGCTCTTGGTTCTATCCATTGAGAAGGTTTCTGCCTTGGCATCGTAGTTCATCACTACCTTCTCGCCCTTGTCGTTGCTCAAGGTGATAGTGGCATTTCCCTTCAGGTTTACTACCATCTCGCAAGATTCTGTGAGTTTCTTGCCAGCCTTCTTGCTTCTTGCAGCTGTCATCTCTGGAGATGGAACCACACTGCAATACGTTTCACCCTTATACTCGAAGAGACCTAAGTCGCGAGGAATAGAGTTGCCTGAACGGTACTGCTGGGTAGGAACCTGGTTGGCATACTGCCAGTTGCTCATCCAGGCGATAGCCACACGGCGACCTTCCGGGGCGTTATCAAAAGTAACTGTAGCATAATGATCCTTTCCGTAATCCATCCACTTGGTTACCTCAGGCTTGCTGTCGCAAGTAAACTTATGACCGTCGAAATCACCGATAAAATACTGGGTAGCAGAACCTCCGAACGGACCACCAGGATTGATGTTGCAGATGAGCATCCACTTCTCCTTATCGGTGCCACGAACCTTCAACTTCATCAGGTCTGGGCATTCCCAAACACCGCCATGGTTGCCATACTTCTCACCGAAAGAGCTTTCAAGTTTCCAGTCCTTCAAATTATCAGAAGTATAGATTTCCATGTGCTGACCGGCAGCCAGAATCATATTCCACTTCTTGATGTCCTCGTTCCAGAACATGTGTGGGTCACGGAAGTCTGGCACATTGCTGGTAAGAATAGGATTTCCTTCATATTTGGTAAAGGTTTTGCCACCATCTGTGCTGTAAGCCATGCTCTGTGTCTGGTTCTCACCAGCCGAAGTGTAGAGAGCCACAACAGCACCCTTGCCCAAACCAGCGGTATTATTCTTATCCACAACGGCAGAACCGCTGAAAATGGTACCAATTGCATCTGGCTGGATAGGGGCACCCTGGAACTTCCAATGTACCAAGTCGGTAGATGTAGAATGTCCCCAGGTCATATTCTCCCACTGTGATCCGTAAGGATTATACTGGAAATAGAGATTCCATACACCATCCTTATAGAACATACCATTAGGGTCGTTCATCCATCCGTAAGCAGGAGTGTGATGGAAATCCAGACGATACTGCTCGCGATTCTTCATATCGAAAGCATCAGAGAACTTCATCTCCTTCCAGCAAGCGAGGGCATTCAGTCCTTCCTTGCTATAATCGCCATTGACATGGATATCGAGAGCCAGGCCTTTCAAGCCAGCAAACTCATCCATATAGAGAGGTACGAAATAATCTACGTGGTCTTTAGCCAACTTCACATTGATGGCTTTCACCTGCTTGTTGTCAGCTATCACCTTAATATTGGCCATCTCTGCATTTTCCTGCACAGGAAGCAAGAGACACTTCTGGTTCTGACTCTCCTGGCTGATGCGGTAGAGACAGTGGTTATTGCTCAAGAAGGAAGCCTGCTGGGCATAACTGGCGGTGAAACCGCAAAGAGCAACAAGCGCCGAAATAAATATCTTTTTCATTGTCTAAGTGTCTGAAATTATTATCTAAAAATACCGATAGGTAATTACTCGTATCCCTTATTCTGCTTATACAGACCAGGAATGTAATACAGCTGGTTATATGGAACCGGATAGAACTCGTTCTTGCCTGGAGTAAACTTGGCATCCTTCAGGTATTGAGCGTATGTCTGCTCTCCATACTTATCGTTCTGCTCTGATGCAAAATACTTGTTCAATGTCTCAGAAGCAATGCCCCAGCGGCGCAGGTCGAAGAAGCGGCCGTTCTCCATAGCCATTTCCAGACGACGTTCCCAGCGCAGGCACTTTCTTGCCGTCTCCTTATCCTGGAAATAAGACTCCGGATAGAGGGCTATATCACATTGATCCTTGGCATATTCAATATGCTTATCCACAGAATTCTTGGCTCTCTGACGGATATCGTTGATGATGGTACGAGCCTCAGCCAGACGGCCCAACTCTATCAAAGCCTCAGCGCGCATCAGCATAATGTCGCTATAACGGAGCACATAGTCGTTCATCGCAAACGCCTGCCAAGAGCCATTGTAAGTTTCACCCTTTGAACGCTGTGGTACTTCCTTCAGAGAGGTATAGTAACCGTAAACGTTTGGCGTACGAGAGTTGGCTGTAGTCATCGTGTATTCTGACTCATATTTATATGGGAAGGTAGGCATTCCAACGGTGTGGAACAAACGTGGATCCCATTTCTGACTATTAGGCTCACCGTTTACAGGATAATCACAAGTCTTGTTGTAGTCATCAAACTCAGGAAGTCCGTTCTTGGTCTTGAAGGCATTCACCAGGTCCTGTGAAGGCTTGTGGAAATCCCATCCGCAAGACCAAATACCCCAACAGCCATTCAGCATATTAGACCAGTTGGCACGTCCGAAGTTGGTATGGTCCTCGCTATAGTCGGAAGTCTGGACAGCAAAAACTGACTCCTTGCTGTTCTTATTGTCAGGCAGGAAGATATCGCCAAAGTCTGCCATGTAACCATAGTCTGAATTCTTCACCACATCAGTATAGTCGACAACCTTCTGCATATACTCCTTATTAATATGGTCAACACCATCGGTTGCCTCATAGCCATCACCCCAGGCAATGGTAAGATAACACTTAGCCAGATAACCTGCGGCTGCAATCTTGTTGACACGACCGCCATCCTTCTGCTTAGCAGGAAGTACATCGTATGCTGTCTGGAAGTCAGCAATCACCTTTTGCCACAATTCCTCGTAAGTAAACTGAGTGTTTGATGTGCTTTCTGTTGCTTTATCCTCATAAACCTTCTCGTCTATCCAAGGAATCTGGCGATACATGGTAAGTAACTTGAAATAGAAATGAGCACGGAGAAAGCGAACCTCAGCCTCACGCTGCTTGGTTACCTCAGCACCCAGTGTGCTCTCACCATTCTGCTGTAAAGAAACCAAGGCACGGTTGCAACGGGAAACGGCACAATAGAGTCGATACCATAACTCGTCGAGTTCGCCCTTAGTAGAGGTTAAGGTACTCCAGATTTCCACATCGTGATAACCGGTGTCACCGGTACCACCACCGCCTTTCAAGCAATCGTCTGAAGAAAGGTCACCGTATGGCCAAAGGTTGAATGGGTAAGAATACCAACAGTCGCCCAACATCGCATAGGCACTGTTTACCATCTTGTCTGGCTCGCTGAAAGCCTTGTCTTCATCAACCACAGCTGTTGGGGTGTAATCCAGGAAATCATCACAACTGGTGAATGTTCCTACCAGTGCTGCTGCAAGCACCATTGTATATAACTTTTTCATCTTAAAATTCTCTTTAAAAATATGAAACATTTTAGAAACCTACCTGAAGTCCGAATGATACGGATGTTGAAAGTGGATAGTTCCAGTTTGGATTCTCTGGGTCTGAACAGGTCAGGCTATTGCTCTTGATGGTCAAAAGATTCTGACCTGAGAGATAGACACGGGCACTGGTCATCTTCAACTTAGAGAGGATGCTGCTTGGGATGGTGTAACCCACCTGCAAGGTGCGCAACTTCAAGTAAGATCCATTCTCAACGTAGTAAGAGGAAGCACGACCCTCATCGGCTGTGTTCATGGTGCTCAGACGTGGGATAGAAGAACCGGTATTGTTGGTATTCCAGGCATCGAGCAAACGGGTTCCCTTGTTAGAACCACCATCAGTAATAGCCCAGAAGTCGGTCTGGAACTTTTGGTTGTTATACACATCCTGGTCATAGACACCCTGCCAGAACATACTGAAATCAAAGCCCTTGTAGTTGAGAGCAATATTCAAACCATAAGAGAAGGCTGGCACTGGGTCGAAAATCCAAGTCTGGTCATCTGAAGTAATTCCATTTTTACCATCTAAGTCCTTGTATTTCAATCCACCGACACGTGCGTTTGGCTGTCCAGACTTATCTACTTCTTCCTGAGTCTGGAAAATTCCATCGGCTACATAACCTACGATAGAACCATATGACTTGCCACTCTGCACCAGGTTTTCCTTAGATGTGTGAGCGTAAGCACCTGTTGTTGTTTCTGGCAAATAAGTAACCTTGTTGCGGAAGAAATCCAGATTGCCGTTCACATCGATGCCAAGTCCATTAGCCAAGGTCTTGCGATAACCCACGGTGAACTCCATACCCCAGTTGCGGAGCGAAGGACCATTCTGCCATGAATTTCCACCTTCACCTGTTGCACCCAGATAAGCAGGATTAATCAACATATCCTTTACATTCTTAATATAGGCATCCACTGTACCATAGAGGGTGTTGCCAAACAGGGTGTAATCCAAACCTACGTTATACTGGGTAGCAGCCTCCCATTTCAAGTTAGAGTTAGCCAACTGTGTGGCACGATAGCCAGAAGGGAAGGTACCTGAACCTTGCAGGAAGAGATCGTATGCAGTAGAGGTTACACGGTCTAATCCGTAATCCACTACATAAAGACCAAACTGTGCATTGTTGTCGATAGCCTGGTTACCTGTCTGACCCCAGGAAAGACGCAGCTTGGCATCATCCAACCAATCCTTCTTCAGGAGATTAGAGAATCTGAAGCCGAGTGATGCAGCAGGGAAAGTACCCCAGCGATGTGCCTTACCAAATCGGGATGAACCATCATGACGGATAGTAAAGGAAGCCAGGAGGAGATCATCCCAGTTGTAGTTCACCTTTCCAAAGAAAGAAGCCAGGCGATAACCAAACTTTGCACCCGAGTTACGCATCGTTCCCGTGGCAGCATTTGGCCACATATAATCTTTATCTTCCAGCGCATAACCTTCTGAATAGGCAGAGAAATCGATACACGACTGCTTGGAAACTTCCATACCACCGAGTACATCGATGTTGTGCTTACCAATCTGGGCAACGTACTGGGCTGTGTTAGACCATGTCCAGTTAGTCTCATTGTTGTTTGACAAGGTTGTCTTCGCGATGTCGTTGTTGACGATATCGGAATGATAAGTATTCGTCATCGCATTGATAAACGATGTCTTGAAATCCAAACCGAAGTTAGAGCGCAGGGTCAATCCCTTGACAGGCTTCAATTCTACGAAAGCATTACCGAAGATGCGCCAGTAGTCGAGGTGATTGTTGCGGTTCTGATACTGCTCACGACAAGGGTTCTGACGGTCGGCCATACTACCCACAGGACCTGCGAAGGTCTTGCCATCTTCTTCGTAAACCGGAACGATAGAAGGCATCTTCAAGGCATTCTCCATCGGATGGCAATCTACCTGAGAGGTATAAGTCAATGTCAAATTCTCACCTACGGTTACGATCTTGTTTAAATTCCAAGAGGTGTTCAAACGAGCTGAGATATTCTCGAAATTGGTATATTTCAAGACACCCTCATTGTTCTTGTATCCCAAGGAGAACATAGCGCTATGCTTGTCATTGGCATGAGATACAGAGAGGTCGTAGTTCTGCGAGAAACCTGTGCGAGAGATTTCATCGAGCCAGTCGGTATCGGAGAATCGCATGGTCTTCTTGGCATTGATGAAGCCGTCGTATCGACCATTGATAGTATAGTTCTGATACTGGTTGGTAGATGGATTCCAAACGGTGATTGGAGTTCCAGAGGCCGCATTCAAGTCGATACCGTAGTTGGCTGCATAAGCCACAGGATCGAGTCCATCGTTCAAGGCTGCCTGAGCCATCGCAGTAGCATACTGGCTGGAGTTCATCAGCTTCATCTTCGACTGGTTGGAATAGAACTGTGCAGTCAGGTTGGCAGAGAAGTCAACAGCCACCTTGCTACCCTTCTTACCTTTCTTGGTGGTGATGATGATGACACCATTCGATGCACGGGAACCATAGATAGAAGCCGAAGCGGCATCCTTTAAAACCTGCATACTCTCGATATCATTCGTATTGAGGGTATTCAATGCCATATTGGTAGGCACACCATCTATGATATAAAGAGGATCCTGAGAAGAGTTGAAAGAACCGATACCACGAATACGCACGGTTCCAGAACCAATAGGAGAACCATCAGTAGTAACAGTCATACCAGGAACACGACCCTGCAAAGCACGCATCGGGTCTGTCTCTGAACTTGTCTTCAGGTTCTTGGTTGAAACCACAGCCACGGAACCGGTCAAGTCTGCCTTCTTCTGAGTGGTATAACCTGTTACAACTACTTCCTGCAAGTCGTTGGCATCTTCCTGAAGTGTTACCTCCATATTGTCTGAAGCCTTTACTTCTTGCGTCTTATATCCAATATAAGATATAACAAGTGTGGAACCAGGAGCACATTCTACATGAAAGTTACCATCAAAGTCGGTAACAGTACCAGTCTTTGTGCCTTTCACCATAACAGACGCTCCAATGACTGTCTCACCGGCAGCATCCTTTACGATGCCATTTACATTTACCTGTTGTGCACTAGCTACGGTGCAAACAGCACAGAGCGCAGAGCTCATTAGTAATTTTGAAAGATTGTTCATACTATTATAACGTTTTAAGTTTCAAAAATTGTTATTGCTTGATTTCTGCCGCAAAATTAGAGAAAAGACTGTTATATAAATAGAAAAAATCGTTCCTGTAACAGTAATTATGTTACATGAAACGATTTTCGAATCTTTCGTCAAGATTTTAAAGTACTTATTTTAAAGGAGTTAGAAAACTATTCCTAATTAAATGCCTGTTCATTTCTAAAATCGGTAGGAAGAACACCAAACTGCTTCTTGAAGCATGATGAAAAATAGCCAGGAGCAGCAAAGCCTACTTCTGCCGAAACTTCAGAGATTGTCTTGTCTGTTTGCTGCAAGAGAGTATAGGCTCTCTGCAGGCGCATCTCTTTCAGGAGCTCGGCAGGCGTTTTTCCTGTCATAGCCTTCACCTTGCGATAGAGCTGCACCTTGCTCAACTGCATCTGGGCTCCCAAATCATCCATCTTCATATCAGCATTGCCCATATTCTCAAGTATCTTCTTCTTGAAACGGTCCATGAAGTAACGATCACTCTCATCCAGGTGATTCAGTTCAGCAGCCCAGCCCTCCTTGTTCTCGATGAAGCCACGAGCCACAACTTTCTGTTTCTGCAGCTTCTTTCTATATACCTTATACATATAGTAGATGACAAAGAACAGAATCAGAACTACAATAAAGGCGACCACAAGCATCCATTTCTGGATGCGGGATACCTCTGAATAAGAATCAAGACTGTCAGAAATCTGATCCAGATTCTTCATCTTGGCTTCCAGATCCTGATATTGTAGGGCGATGGCATCGCAGTTTTCAGGGGTAGCAAGGAATGATTTCATCACATTATCCTTCCTATAGGGTTTACCCTGAAGGATATTCATCGCCAATTCCATAATCTTTTCGCCCTGGGTAGGATAGACATAAGAAGCAGCAAACTGCCCTCTCTTCACTCTATCCACTCCTTCCCATTCTCCAGGCAATCCATCAATGCCTACTATCAGCATCTGCTTATCAATGCCTCGTCTCTCTGCTTCCAGAAAGGCTCCTATGGCTCCCAGGTCGCTATGTCCAAACACGCCATCCGCATGTCCGCCCTTATCCAGATATTGCTTCATCAACTCCTGGGCTCGCTCCAACTTCCAGTTACTGTCCAGGGTAACCACCTTGATTCCCGGACAATTCTTCATCACCTCGTGGAAACCACGATGGCGCTCAATGACAGGAGAAGCATCTTTCAAGCCCGTAATCTCAACAATGGTACCTTTTCCATCCAGTTTACTGGCAAGAAAGCGGGCTACTTCCCTACCCGCTTCTACATTATCGCCACCGATGGAAGCTGTATAATGGGGTGTCTTTACCTTTCTGTCGAAGAGAATAACCGGGATATGCGCACGATAAGCTCGCTCGATGGCAGGTGTTACATCATTCACGTTATCAGGGGCAACAACGATCAAATCTACCTTCCTGGCTATCATACTGTCTATCTGACGAGCCTGACGTTGCCCGTCATTCTCTGCAGTAGTAAACAGCAAATCCACATTCTTATATTGATACTGCGCCAGTCGCATCTCATTATTCACCTTCTCGCGCCAAACGCCGCTACAACATTGCGACACACCTATCACCACATTCTTCTGGGTGCAAGCACCAAGAAGAAAGAGCATACTAAAAGATAGTACTATTAAGATAATATTGATTCTTTTCATTGAATTTATACTTCTTCCATCCGTTTAAGTTCCCACCCCTCAAACTGCATGATGATGAGATGGAGTTTTGTACCTTGGCGCAAAGCTTCAACCCTTGGAGCCTCGGCATATCGATGAATCTGATCTAGAGCCTCACGCCACTGTTTCTCTGCCTTGGTCATAGGCTTGCCATCTTCCGTGAACTCACCTTCAACTATCGCAGAGAAATCTTTCTTCGAAAGAACCTTCAACTCCAGAATGTAGCTATGCTGACTGGCATAATGGGTAAGGTCTGGCAAAAGGAAGAAATCACAATAGCCATGATTCAACTCCAACTCTGGAGCCGTGATATAATAATCATTCAGATTCAGATAAGCCATAAAGAATCCCTGCAGGTTTCGCTCAGCCTCAATGCCATCACGCACCGAAGAAACCTTGGCATAGGCATCCGCCATAAAGCGCAATCCTTCTTCCCACTTACCATCGTATGCCATATCATAATAGTAATCGGTGAGCTGGTTGACATCCACATAAGCCTTTGCCTGATACTCCTCTTCCAGATAACCATAATACTGCTTGCGGACATTATTGTTCGGAATGCCCAGAATGAGCTTGGATCCACGAGTTCCCTTGATGGTCAACATGCCATAATAGAACAGAAGACTTGGGAATATCTCTGCCTTTGGAATCTGATACGCAGAAAACGACTCATAAAGCTGGGTAACAATCTGCTCCTCTTCTGCTATCTTGCGGATAATGCCCTTACGCTCTCCATCCAGCTTGTCAAACTGCAAGAGTTTCTTCATCTTGCCGTAATCGGTACGGGTATTCGGGTCTATCATCTGACGAGGAGAACATCCGTTATCCATGTAATTACGAAGGTAATAAAGAACCATATCACAATTAAACATACGAGTTTTCTTCTTCAATGCTTCTTCTGCAAAGCAATAATTGTCATACCATGGCTTCATATCATTGACGATGGCATCAATATCACTATCGGCAGGAATACTACCATGCTCCTTATAATAGGTAAACATCTCCACCACATCAGTGGTAGAGAAGCCCAGCATCTCATCAAACTCCGGCTTGATAGAAATGTTCCAACCTATATTGAATCCACTCGTCACATCATCCAGGGTTACAGGGCTCACACCCATCATGAAGATACGCTCAAAATTACCCTTGAACTTCTTGAAGACATCACGATAAAAGCCGTCGGCATGGGTAATCGCATGATACACATTCTCACCACGTTCGTTGAGTATGACATTCGTGAAGTTGTCATACTCATCTATGATGAGATACAGATGATACTGGTGCGCCTTGGCAGCCTTGAATATCAGTTCCATCTTTTCCTCAAAATCTTCCTGCGCCAGGATTTCTTCCATCTCTGCCCGATAATATTCTGAGTATTGACGGACAAAAGCATCAAGGTTGATGCTGAGATAAGAATTAAACTTAGTCTCAAGCTTATCGATATTACCCGTAATCTGGGAGAAATCGAGGAACAGCACCTGATACTTTCCCTGCAAAGGAGTAGGATGCTGGCCTATCCACAGATTTCCAAAAAGACTCTGGAACTTATGGCTCTGCGTACAGTCATAGTAAGAATAGAGCATACTCAAGAATATGCTCTTACCAAAACGACAAGGGCGGATGAAGAAGAGATTGCGAGGCTGCTTCTCCAGCTCTGGGATAAACATCGTCTTATCCACATAATATAGATTCTGCTCTATTACCGTAGCAAAATCTGCCACCCCATAAGGTACTTGTTTAACTTGCTGTTCCATCATGATCTATCCTTAAAAACACTATCTGTGTGCAAAGATAGCATAAAAAAACGAAAAAGCCACAGTTTGCGTTTACAAATTGCGGCGTTTATTATATTTTATCCGAAACACACGTTCCTACCATACGACTTTCTTGTTGCCCATAATATAAAATTGCTTCCTTGCATCATATAAGTTGCGTTATTGTTATCATCCATCTCACCCTTGCCAATTCGCAAGGCGAGGTATGTGATGAGGAAGAGGCTATCTATTACACCTTCGGACCAGGGAAGGCGCAGAAAGTTACAGATGTCATCAAGAAAAAAAAGTCCTGAGACATCATAAGAAAATGCTTCATTGCCAAAATAAACGTCTCCAAAAGTGCGTTTCTCAAATTTTATTTGTACTTTTGCAGTGTCATTCAGAACTTTGTTTTATTTTTACAGCACGATAATAAACAAAATGTCTGGATATGGCAAGCATCCCGGTGCACCAACAGAGTAGCTTAGGTACACCCTGATAAAGAAGATAAATGATAGTGCTGCGTTAATTAAATAAATCAGATTCAACATGTCGTTTCTAACTCGAACATATCCTTTTAAACAGAGTAAACACTTGCTAAAAGATAGTAGCATCTTTGGCTTCATCATTTGGGTAATTTTATATTTTCTGCAGCCATTTGGACTCTGCTTATATCAAGGTAACAAATGCTTTGTTGCTACATTATTCGGACTGGTAACTTTTGGATGCCACATAACATACGCTGCAACGATATTGAAGTATTTGCATCAAACTATCAAGCCCTGGCGTATCTGGCATGAAGGAGTAGCTATACTCGGACTGATTTTCATCATTGCCTTCGGTAATTTCCTCCTATTCTCATACTTGTTTCATTATACGATTACATTCAGTCTGTTTCTCTTGTTTCTAAATTGGACTATTATCATAGGCATATTCCTTACGACATTATCTATCGGAATGCAATACAACAGAACATTACGAGAGAGAATGGAAGAGTTGTTGCGCAATACAACAAAGGAACAGGAAAAAGTATCTATTACCATCCATGATACTAACGTAAGAGGAAACGATCTGTCGATTGCCATCAACGATCTACTTTATATGGAAGCACAGAAAAACAATGTATCCGTCTGTTTTCTAAAAGAAGGTAATGTTGTTGCTGTTGATATCCATACAACACTAACCCATGCTCTTGAAGAGTTGAAAGAGTTTGAGAACATTTTCCAATGTCACCGTTCTTTTGCTGTCAATGTGAATAATATCACTTCGGCACGAGGCAACTCAAATGGTTATCAACTGACTCTCGGAAATTGCACAAACATCATACCCGTTTCCCGAAGATTTGTGCCCAAGTTAAAGACTTATCTTACATAGTTATTTGTCCTTCAACTTAGTTATTCGGCATCTTAACTAGCTTTCTATCATAAGTTTTAGTTGTATATCCTAAGAATTTGGTAACTCCAGTTTCATGCAGTATCTTTGCGGCATGAAACATCGAATAATACATATCGCATTGCTGCTGACTTCAGTCTGCAACCTGGCTGCACAGACCATCATATCAGGCATGGTAAAAAGCGGTCAGGAACCGCTTGCTGGTGCCAATGTTTTCATCATGGGCACAATTGATGGATGCCTGACAGATTCTCTGGGCAGGTTTTCCTTTTCCACATCAAAAACCGGAGAAGCGTCTATCAAGATTACCATGATTGGTTTTGAAGAATATATACAGACTACAGATGCCTGCAAGTTACATAATCTTTCTATCCAAATGAAAGAAAAAGCTACGGCAATCCAAGAAGTTGTAATATCTGCCAGCACTTACAGTTTCGGGAAAAGTGACAACTTCAAGACTATGGATGCCTTAGATGTTGTGATGGCAGGTAATTCATGCGGGGACATTGTTGCAGCCCTGCAAACTTTACCCGGTACTCAAAAAGTGGGAGAAAATGGAAAGCTCTATGTCCGTGGTGGAGAAAGCGAAGAATGCCAGACTTTCATTAACGGAATGCACGTCCTTGTTCCATATAGTACAAACACAGAAAATACTGCTGTACGTGGACGATTCTCTCCTTTTATATTTAAAGGTATCAACTTTTCTCTTGGTGGATATAGCGGAGAATATGGACAAGCACTTTCCTCCGTTCTCCCTATGGAAACATCAGATGCTGCAACAAGTGACAAATATGGAGTCAGCGCATCATTGGTTGACTGGAACATCGGTGGCACCAAGGCATATTCCCACAGCAGCTTATCCTTTAATGCCGCACTGACAAGTTTGGGAATCTACAATCAGTTATTTTCAGAAAGGCTTGATTTCAACAAGCCTTATCTAAAACTATCTGGCGAATCACAATACAAGAATGAGTTCCGAAATGCCGGAATATTGAAAACATACGTTGGCTATGATTTTACATCTGTAGGACAGCATATAGACAACCAAAACCTTTCGCTCAAAGAGAATAATATCTATGCCAACACAACCTATAAGGCACAGTGGGGTGCTGGCTACACGCTCTTTTGTGGTATGGCAAGCTCATCGGTATTCAACGATATAGAAGATGCGAAGATTGCTGGTGACCGATATTACAACTTCAGGAATGAGATACATCTGAAAACAGGAATACGCAAAATTTGCTCGGATGCACTAAAAATATCGGCAGGAATGGAGGACTATCAGCGAAACAGCCTCATGGAGTACGAAAACGATTGCTACAAGTTGGATTATAATATTCTTGCTGCTCATATTGATGCCCAATGGAGGATGATGCCCCATGTGTTCCTGAATATTTCGACAAGGACAGAATATATGGCTCATGCCAACTGGCTGTTTATGCCAAGGGCTACACTATGTTATATTCCTAACAAGAATTTTCAGCTTTCATTTGCTACCGGTCGGTATAGCCAGACTCCAGAAGATGACTATCTTGCAACAAACAAGAAATCTCTTGGACAAAGTACGGCAGATCATGCTATCCTATCCATACAATATAAGTCGCCTGGTACACTCATACGAATAGAACCCTACTGGAAAAAATATCAGCGATTGCCTTTATGGGAAAAGGGTATTTACCAACCGAAAGGATATGGAAAGAGTAAAGGTATAGACATTTTTGTAGAAGAGCATTCGCTTTTCAAACATCTGACCACAGCATTTTCATATTCCTACAACGATTCCAAGCGATTCTATCACGAATACACAGAAGAGCGAATACCTGACTACGCCTCAAGGCATAATCTGAGATTGACAGCAAAATATTCATTCGGCAAAGCAATCATCGGGCTGACTGAATCGTATGCAAGCGGACGTCATTTTCTGATTGGCAAGACACCACATTATAATAGCGTAGATATAAACCTTACTTATCTGCTAAGTCCCAAGGTCATTATCTATTCTTCTCTGAACAAAATCCTCGGCCGTACAAACATTTTCGGATATAATACTAACGGACGTTCGATAGTTCCATCTAGAGACAGTTTTTTATATATAGGCATATTTGTTTCACTTAAAAATAATAAAGCATATGACATTTCAAACTTTTAAACGATTCGCATTGATGTCTGTCTTCTTCATGACAACATCTGTAGTTATCTATGCCCAGCAATCCACAATGCAGGGGCTTATCGGACAGTCGCTTGCTAAACTTCAGCAACCGACATCAGAGAGCATACTTAATTGTATTGCAGAGATGAAGCGTATTGATGATATGTTTCCTGATAGCATCCAGCCCAAGTTTCAGATAGCTTTGCAAAGTCTCAATTATTCCGTGATGAATCCGCATGCTCCACAAACAGAAAATCTTCTAAAAGAGACTGAAGAAACCATTGCCAAGATGGAGAATATAAAGCATGCTGACCCGTCTGACATCTGTACCCTTCGCGGTTTTCTCTATATGGTACGCATCGTACAGAATCCAGGGCAAAACGGTCAACGCTATTATCTGGAAGTGATGCAGGATTACGAGAAAGCTCTCAAACTCAACCCTGATAATCAACTGGCCAAACAATTGCAGCAAAAGTTTTTTGAGGGAATGAAACAGCAAACCGGTAAATAAGAAACAGAGGTTATTTTATCCACGGACAATCTCCCCTGAGCCCCAAAAAAGAGTCGCAACCTAAAATATTTTCAGGTTGCGACTCATTACTATTTACATTTAAACCTACAATTCGACCATACAATATCTACGTGATTACAAACCAAGTTTGTGAACCTTCAGATTCTTGAATTCAGCCTTGCCACCCTGGGTGTAGAGCTTCACATTCTCGTATGGAGCTACAGGGAACACGAGGTTGGTCATGGCGATGCGGGCAGGCTCCTTGCCTTCAGCTGCACGCTGCTTGTCCCAAGCCAACTCGATATCGTGAGGAACTGCCTGCTTGCCGAAATCGGTCAAACCGCTCTCTGTTCTATCCATAACCACCTTGCCCTGCTTCATATCGAAATAAATCAGGATGCGCTCACGCTTGTTGTTTGAAATCTCAATACCGGCAATGCCGTTGGCATCTGGAGTTACATCGGCCTCAATCTCGAATGCACCTTCCATATTGGCTGCAACACCCTTCAAATCCTTGGCATCGGCTACAGAAGCATCTGCCAGATTCTTGGTATCCTTTCTCAAAGCATATACTTCAGGAGCTACATTCTCAGAAACATAATACTTGCCGTTATTCTCGTAAAGCTTCAACTCACGAGGCAAACCGTTGGCACCACGATTCTGCTTGAACGGAGTAAGGTTGGCATACTGCCAGTTGCTCATCCAGGTGATACCCAGAACTCGGTCGCCTGTGTTTGAGAAGGTAACGGTAGCATAGTGATCCTTACCCCAATCAAGCCACTTTACTTCGTTGGCATCAGGACAAGTAAACTTCTTGCCATCGAAATCGCCTACGAAATACTCGGTAGCGCTTCCACCAAACCAGCAGCCAGGGTTGATATTCATCGTCATCACCCACTTCATCTTCTTCTTATCACCATTTACAGGCAACTGGAAGAAGTCTGGGCACTCATACTGGCATGGCTGCTGACCCATTCCTTTGCCGAAAGCGCTTACATAATTCCACTTCTTGAGATTCTTTGACTTGTACATCATGCAACATCTTTTGCAGTGCATGAACGATTCTTTTCCTCACACCTCCTTGGAGGCAACAAGACTATACTTCCCCCATCAGCCATTTCAACGCATTGATTCGCTTGATACCATCATAATCTGCCGTCGGGTCTTCATCGAGCGTCAAGATATACTTGGGATATTGGTCCTTGATTTGCTGAAGCGAAGCGAGTTCACGCTTCAAGGTCTTCTCATCCCTTACCGTTGCAGCTACCTGATAATAGGTTAAGTCATTCTCGTCGATAGCAACAAAATCAACCTCCAAGTTATCCATCTTGCCTATATACACTTTCTTCTGCCGACGCAAGAGTTCCAGAAAAACGATATTTTCCAAAATGCGCCCTGCATCAAAAGAGCGAGAGCCAAGCAACATACGTCGCAACCCAATATCTACCAGATAGTATTTTCCCAAAGTTTTGAGGAGTTGCTTACCCTTGATGTTATATCGCTTCACTTCATACAAGAAGAAAGACTCGCAAAGGGTTGACAGGTATTTCTCAACTGTCTTTTGGTCAATCTTTCGCCCATCAGCCGACATCAAGTCTGCAATACGCTTCGTCGAGAGAATATTGCCGATATTATCTGCCGTGAAACGTATCACGCTCTCCAACATCATCACATCGGAAAGTTTATTTCGACTCATGATATCCTTTACCACTATCGTATTGTAAACAGCATTCAAGTAATCGCTAATCTCATTCGCCGTATCCAACTCCAATGTATATGGGAAACTGCTCTTGCTCACATATTCTATATATGTCTGTGAAAGATGGTCCGTACCACCGATACCTTCCGCATACTCCTTGAAAGACAACGGAAGCATCGCAATCTCTACATACCTGCCAGACAAGAGTGTAGCTATCTCGCTAGAAAGCATGTAGGCATTCGAACCCGTCACATATAAATCAACTGTTGGCTTCAAATTAAGACTATTGATGATATCCGGAAAATCCGTGACATGCTGTATCTCATCAAAAAAGATGTAAGTCATCTTATCTTGCTGTATCAAAGGTTTGACATAAGAATACAGTTTTCTTGGGTCTCGCAATTCAAAATAGTCATAGTCCTCAAAATTGAGATAGATGATTTGCTCTTGCATTACTCCATGAGCTATCAGCCAGTCACGATAAATCTCCATAATGGTCGATTTACCACAACGGCGGATGCCTGTTATCACCTTGATAAGCTTTTTATCCTTGAAAGCTATCAGCTTTTGCAGATAGTTATGTCGTTCTATTCTCTTCATTTTCGTATTTTTACATGTCACGCTGCAAATATACATATTTTTTAGGAATCTACATACTAAAAGTACGATTATTTAGAAAGTTTTAGGAATCGATTGCTAAAACTTTTCTTTTAGAGACGTTTTTAGGAAGACAAACACTAAAACTTCTAATATAGCTTCACAGACCAACGAAGTAGTACTTCATCCTCCATCGAAGTACTACTTTGCTGGTTTATGAAGTATAACTTCATTTCCAAACCAAAAATCGCATATTTTTCGTGCATTTCCAAACCAAAAACTAATAATTTTTTGTGCATTTCCAAACCAAAACAAGAAAAAGGCAGCACTATACATTATTATATAGCACTGCCTTATCTTATTATGTTTTATTATGTTTGAACTAATTAGAACTTCAGCGATGCTGTAAATTCTACTGTGAATGGACGGAGATAACTACCCGTCATAATCTGGTTCTTGATTCCCTTAGCCTCATCCTTGGTAATCAGCTCGGCACCTGCGATACTACCCTTGGCACCAGTCTGGTTGAGGAAGTTGACTACGGTGCAGCCGAGAGCCAGACGCTTGGTCGCCTGCCAGTTCAAACCTCCGAAAGTCTCCCAGTGACCGTTGAAATAATATGCCTCGTTGATGTTGGCATAGGTCTTACTGAAGTAACGGAAGCTGGTCCAGAGCTTGATATCCTTGGTAATCATGTAGCTTGGGTCCAACTCGATGAGAATCTGAGGAATCTCTGCTACGATATTGCCAGTGGCGTTAATGTTGCCAGGGGTACCATCACTGAAGGTAACCGATGTCTCATATTTCTTGTAAGTTGGCTTCTGATAAGTGAAGAGGAAGTGGAAATCGAATCCCTTGAAAGGATGAGCCACAGCATCGGTTGTCCAACCCCATGTCTGGATATCGTAAGTCATTGGAGCTGCCTGGATTTCACTGCCATGCTGCAAGTTCAGAGTTGAGTTGTTGTTGGTCTTTGAGATGTAAGAGAACAACGATGTCAAACTCAGCCAAGAGTTGTTGTAGTAGATACCAGCACGCCCGAGTGGCACAGAAATCTTACTTGTATTTGGCAATGTAGCTGGAGAGAATGCCTCAAACTTTGGATGCTGAACGATGTAAGTGAAATCGCCAGTGAAGCCGAAGTTATCAGTCAACTTATAAGTTGCTGCAACTGAGAAATCGTAGTTCAACCAGTTGTAACTCAAGTCTGCCGGAGCAATCTTGGTTCTATCTGCTGCCGTAGCACCGAGATAGTAATCAGTGAAACGACCAACGTAATTCCCCTGCGCATTCTTCACTGCAGCGTTTTCACCCTTCAGCTTCTGCCACTCCAGACGGGCACCATAGTAGAGATTCTACTTATTGGTGACATCCCAATCGTGAGTGAAGTAGAGAGCCAGCTTGTTTTCGCTTCCCTTGTAATACTCAGAGGCGTTCTTGTTGAGATCGTAGAAGTAGCTGTTGCGCTAGTTGGCATCCCAAACGCGCAGGGCAAAACTGCCATCTGCAGGAACACTCTGATCATACATGGTTGTATTTGAGCAATAATCGCTATGGCTGTTGGCATATCTATACATGGCAGTAAACTCACCACGGTTGCCGTTATACTTCTTGGTAAGGAGCGCCTTGTAAATCTGAGTACGGTCCTGATAAGGAGTAGCCTTAATCTTGAAGGTACCTGGGTCGAAATCCTGATACATATTAAAGCTGTAGTACCAGTCGCTTCCCAAATCGCCATTCATATTCAAAGAGAATTCCTGCAATCCGAAATGATTGCTCTTATAGTTCAGAGTACCATTGAATCCTTTCTGACCCTTCTGGGTGAAAGAGTTCACGGCATAACCGATATTACCGGTAGTGATAGCTGTCTCTGCCATCTTGAGCAATCCCTGATGGCTCAAACTTGCATCACCACGCCAGATGGTATTGACAGAATGAGGATTGGTAGCGTAAGTAACAGGCAAACCATTCTCCAAAACGTTGACATCGGCAGAAGGCAAGCCGATCTGAATCTCACGAGGACCATTCGCACTGGCTGCATTGAGCATCACATTACGATTACCTTCTTCCTTAGCACTTGAATTATCACCTGTGCAAAAGCTGCTGTAACATTTACCAATGAAAGTGCAAGCACCATGGCTGCGCTCTTTCCATTTAAAAAGTTGTTCATACTTTAAATATTTAATTTGTTAACGTTATTTTTTATTTCTGCTGCAAAATTATATAATAGTATCATCAAAGGCTTTAAAATTCATATCATTAAATAAAAAAACGTTCATTGTAACATAATTACTAGCTGATGAACGATTATTATCAAGAACAAGAAGAAAGATTTGCATAAAAAAGAAATAATTCGTAATTTTGCAGATACATAAAACAGGCTTTTAATAAAAAGAGTATAATATATCAAACAATGACTGAGCGAAAGATCATACATATCGACATGGATGCCTTCTTTGCAGCTGTAGAGCAAAGAGACAATCCGGAACTTCGGGGCAAACCGGTAGCGGTAGGCTTCGACGGACCTCGCGGTGTGGTTTCTACAGCCAGCTATGAAGCTCGAAAATGGGGCGTTCACTCGGCGCAATCCATCGCTCAAGCCAAGCAGCGCTGTCCAGATCTCATCATCGTGCCGTGCCGGCATTCTTATTATGCAGAAATATCTCATCAGATACATCAGATATTCCAGGAATACACCGATCTCATTGAACCCATCTCCATTGATGAAGCCTTTCTGGATGTCACTCACAACAAGAAAGGGATAGAACTGGCGGTTGACATCGCCAG
This sequence comes from Prevotella sp. Sow4_E9_plate, assembly GCF_052116205.1. Lineage (NCBI taxonomy): Bacteria > Pseudomonadati > Bacteroidota > Bacteroidia > Bacteroidales > Prevotellaceae > Prevotella > Prevotella sp. Sow4_E9_plate. The sequence goes on from NZ_JBQKLN010000002.1 coordinate 180,269, forward strand.
GGAAATCAAGACTCGCATCAAGGAAACAACCGGGCTCACCGCCTCGGCAGGAATCAGCTACTGCAAATTTCTAGCCAAAGTGGCATCCGATTACCGGAAACCCGATGGAATCTGTACCATTCATCCCGATAAGGCACTCGATTTTATCGCCAAACTTCCGGTAGAGGATTTCTGGGGCGTTGGCAAGAAAACCCTTCAGAAGATGCACTTCATGGGCATCTATAACGGTGATGACTTGAGGAAAGTGTCCGAAGAACATCTTGTTGAAGTATTCGGGAAAGCCGGACACATCTTCTACAATTTTGCCAGAGGAATAGACGAACGCCCCGTCATCACCTATCGGGAACGCAAATCGGTAGGCTGCGAACAGACCTTCCTGGAAGACATCTATACCAAATCGGCAGTAGTTATCGAACTATATCACGCAGTTCTTGAACTAGCAGGACGTATCGAGAAGAGTGGGTTCGAAGGGAGAACCTTAACCTTAAAGATAAAGTTTGCCGATTTCACTCAGATTACCCGCAGCATTTCGCAAGAAAAGATTCTGAAAAAGAAGGAAGACATCCTGCCCCTGGCGAAGCGTTTACTGCAACAGGTAGATTACTCTTCAATCCATCCCATCCGTCTTATCGGTCTATCCGTAAGCAATGCTATATCCGAAGAAGCAAGGATGGAGGATAAAGAAAACAGTACACAAAAGCCTGAATACAAAGAGCTTGAACTGGAGTTTAAGGATTGGGAGAGATAAAAAGAAAGCAGCTGACGGCATTTTGCCCCAGCTGCTTTTCCTGATTTTACTATATTTCCCAAAACTAACTTTTTACCTTAAAGAAAACTACTTACCGCTTGAAACTCAATCTTATAACCTAAAAACATAAACCTATAAAATGCAACAACTAATGCACGAAACAATTATTTAACTTTTAAACTCTGGTGCAAAAGTACAAAGCTTTTTCGAAACCCTTGGACAATTATCGTTCAAAAAGTGACAAAAATGATACAATGTCCCCTTTATGTTAAAAAATGAACGATTTTTATCCTTCTTATCGCATTTTTTACATCAATTCTACTATATTTTTAGAAAATAAGTATTGTTTCCTCATCAATAATTTCCGACAGCTTAATTATTTCCAACGTCGCCCGGCAATATTCCGTATTCTTCTTTGAAACATTTCGTGAAGTAAGAAGGCGCAGAAAAACCGACATCGTAAGCAACCTCAGAAACACTCATACTGCGAGTTTCGAGCAAACGCTTAGCCTTAGCCAAACGAGCCTTACGGAGCAAGTCAACGACAGAAGAACCCGTCATCGCCTTCACCTTACGATAAAGCTGAACTCTACTCAAGCCTATCTGCTTACCGATATCCTCTACACTGAACTCACTATCCGAAAGATTCTGCTGAATGATAGCATGAAGTTGCTTGAGGAACTGCTTATCACGATCTTCAAGATGAGATTCTGCAATCTCCTGCTCTGCCTCTTGAGAACCTTGGAACAGTTTCTTCAGAAGCTTTCGCTGCTTCAACAGGTTTTCAATACGAGCAAGGAGTACCTTACTGTGGAATGGTTTTGTTATATAAGAATCGGCACCATGTTCATAACCCTCGGCACGATGTTCCTCCAGATTCTTGGCGGTAAGCATGATTACAGGAATATGAGAGGTTGCCGTTATCGTCTTCAATTTTTCTGTGAACTCCAAGCCATCCATCACAGGCATCATCACATCGCAAATCACCAAATCAGGAACTTCCTTTTTAGCTATCTCCAATCCTTCCTTACCATCTACTGCTTCCATAACGATATAATCATCCTGCAAGAGTGTATGCTCATACTGGCGAATATCATTGTTATCATCTATGACTAAGATAGTAGGTTTATTGGTTGTCTCGCTAACCAATTGCTGAACTTTTCCACTTTTACGTTCTCCATCGTCGATATATTGCAAAACGGACTCGTTTATCACATGATTATTACCTGACAGAGAGTTACTTACAGAGTTATCCACATTTACCACATCAGTGTGGATAACTTGTGAATCTCCCTCCTGCTGGCGCGGAATCACCACGACAAAATCGGAACCCTTGCCAAGCTCGCTCTCAACCCAAGCCTCACCATGATGCAGTTCCACAAAGGATTTGACCAATGCCAAACCGATACCAGTACCACTGGCTGCCCCTTTAGCCTGGAAGAATCGTTCGAAAATCATAGTTGCTTCATCTTGAGAAATCCCCTTACCAGTATCCCGAACATCAAGGCGCAGCTTTTCATTTTCGTCCTTTAAAGAAACGAAGATATCACCGCCTGCAGGGGTATATTTCAAGGCATTACTCAAGAGATTGAAAACTACACGGGCAATCTTCTCCTTATCTGCAATCACCTCGTGACTACCCGAAAAATCTGCCATATCCAAATGGAGCTTGATACGTTTGCGTTCGGCTGTGAGCTGGAAATCCCCCACCCATATCTCTAGAGCCTTCACGATATCAAAACGATAGAGCTCTAAATCCATTTTACCATTCTGTATCTTGCGGAAATCAAGAATACTGCTCACCAACTGCTGTAGGGCAACGGCATTTCGCTGTACCATCTTTAACAGTTCGCGACTTTTTCCCTTGATTCCACTATCCTCTAAAAGCATCTCTACAGGATCAGCTATCAAGGTTAATGGAGTTCGAAGCTCATGACTGATATTCGTAAAGAACACCAGACGGGAATGAGTCAGCTCCAAAACCTCCTCATTCAATCGCTTCAGCTCGGCGTTCTTATCTTCCAATTCCTCATTCACTCTCTTCAATTCCCCATTGGTCTTAGCCAATTCCTCGTTCAGCTTCACCTTTACTACATAACCCCGGAATATCATAGCAGCAGCAGCAATACATACCAGAAGGAATAGAGCCAAACCTATCAGCATGATTTTCTGAGAGTTATAATCAGCAAGGTATCGGTCCACCTGCTTATGCAACAGCTTCAGATTATGCGCCTGACGCTCAGCATCTCTAGCCTCCATCAGGGTGAGTTCGGCATTTGCCCGAGTAATGATAGAGGTGCTCAGATAGTTGTCCCTCTTATATGGCTGGTGTTTTAAGATCTTCATAGCCAAGGCTATAACTTCATCTCCCTTGGTTGGATAAAGATAAGATGCCTCAAAGATGCCATCACGTACCAACTCCAAACCACCACCTTCGGTAGCCATGCCGTCTACTCCGGTATACTTATAGTTACGCTTTACCCTCATCTGTCGGGCAGCCACATAAGCTCCCCAGGCAAGACAGTCATTATGGGCAAAGACATAATCAAAGTCCTGTGTCTGTTTCAATATGCGTTTCATCGCCTGGATTCCACCCTCTTCTTTCCAGTTTCCTTCCTCCGAGGCTACAACCTGTAACCCAGGATAAGGCTTGATAGCATCCATAAAACCACGATGACGCTCCAAAGCAGGCGAAGAACCCTCCAAACCGCTGATTTCAACGATGCGGCCCTTTCCCTGAAGCTGCTGGGCGATAAAAGTTCCCATCGATTTACCAATCGTATAGTTATCGCAGCCGATAAATGCCGTATACTTATCAGAATTGGTCTTCCTGTCATAGAGAATCACAGGAATACCTTTATCGTAAGCACGCTCTACCGACTTGGATATCGCACTCAGCTGATTAGGAGATACGATAAGCAGATCTACGCCCTCATCGATAAACTGGTTAACTTGCTTATTCTGCAACACATTATCATCGTTGGAAGAAGCAAGCTTCACGATAATGGAATCGTTGAGATATTCACCCATCTTCAGCTCGTCATTGAGTTTATCACGCCAAATGTCCTCAGAACATTGTGATACACCAATGACAAACTTCTTTGGCTGCTGATGACAACCGGTCAGCAACATCCCAAACACTATATATATATAAAGGTATAGATATCGTTTCATACTTACTTATCTATCTATTTTTGACATTTAAAAGATTGTTCACCTTGAAAAAATCTAAAAATAAGACTTTCCGGTGCAAATTTACATTTTTTTTTTGAAATTATTTACTTTTGGTTCGTTTTTTACAAATTCTGGTTCATTTTTTATAAATGAAATATACAAAAAACATCGTATCTTTGCAGCGGATAAAGGAAACTACTCCTTCTTCAGAAAAACAAGAATAGTAATAACAAGAATATTAACATCAAAACTGACAATATTATGGTTGAAGAGAAAAAATTTAGAGTAGAGTCTGACCTTTTAGGTGAACTCAAAGTTCCTGCTGGAGCACTTTATGGTATACAAACACAGCGCGGTATCAATAACTATCACATCTCACGCAAGACAATGTGCAGCTATCCTGACTTCATCATCGCTATCGCTTACGTGAAGTTGGCTGCTATCGAGACAAACCATACTCTCGGTGTTATCAATGATGAAATTTCAGGTGCAATCTCTCAGGCTTGCCGAGAAATCATCGAAGGCAAGTGGCACGAGAACTTCCCTATCGACATGGTACAGGGTGGTGCTGGTACATCTGTCAACATGAACGCCAACGAGGTAATCGCTAACCGTGCCCTCGAGATTATGGGTCACGAGAAGGCTGATTATCAGTTCTGCTCCCCTAACGACCATTGCAACTGCGGTCAGAGCACCAACGACGTTTACCCAACTTCTATCCGCCTGGCTTTGATTCGCATGAATACCCATCTGGTAGGTGCCTTGACTGGTTTGATCAGCGCATTCCGCTATAAGGCAGACGAATATGCAGACGTTATCAAGATGGGACGTACCCAGTTACAGGATGCTGTTCCTATGTCTTTCGGTCAAGAGTTCAATGCTTATGCCAACAACCTGGAGGAGGAAATCCTCAATTTGGAGCGTAACGTGAAACTCTTACACGAAATCAATATGGGTGGTACAGCCATCGGTACAGGTCTGAACGCTGTTCCTGGCTTCGCTAAGCTCTGCGCAGCTAACCTCAGCAAACTGACAGGCGAAAACTTCGAGACAGCAACCGACCTGGTAGAGGCTACACCTGATACAGGTGCTTACGTAAGCTACTCTTCTGCTTTGAAGCGCTTGTCTATCAAGTTGTCAAAGATTTGCAACGACCTCCGTCTGATGGCTTCCGGTCCTCGTTGCGGCTTGAATGAAATCAACCTTCCTCCTAAGGCACCAGGTTCTTCTATCATGCCAGGTAAGGTAAACCCAGTTATCCCTGAGGTAACTAACCAGGTTTGCTTCAAGGTAATCGGTAACGATGCTACCGTAAGCTTCGCAGCAGAGGCAGGACAGTTGGAGCTGAACGTAATGGAGCCAATCATCACAGAGAGCCTCTTCGAGAGCTTGACATGGTTGAAGAATGCTATCGAGACTTTGACATCTGAGTGTATCCTCGGCATCACAGTCAATAAGGAGCGTTGCTACGAAATGGTAAAGAACAGTATCGGTATCGTTACTGCCCTCAATCCTATCATCGGTTACAAGAAGAGTTCTAAGGTAGCTAAGGAAGCTCACGCAACCGGACGTTCGGTATACGATATCGTCATCGAGCAGGGCATTCTGAGCAAGGAAGAGCTTGACAAGGCGCTCGATCCTAAGGAGATGTTGCAGTCACACAAGTTTACGCTGAAATAAATTTTTCCATAACCAAGTCAGCTGATTAGTTGACAATACAAAAACCTGTAAGCGTATTCCTTTTTGGGAATAATGCTTACAGGCTTTTTTTATGCTATCATTCTAACATTTTATAATTGATTACGATACGCTAACGGGGTCATCCCGGCACGAATCTTAAAGAAATTCGTCATCGCACTCTGATCGCAGAAATTCAGATAGGTAGATATCTCTCCCAGCGACATATCCGTCTGGTGCAAGAGATTACATATCTCCTTGTAAAGTAAGGAAGAGATATGATCATTCACCGTAGTACCAGAGATCTCCTTTATCATTCTTGAAAGATAAGGAGCAGAAACATTCAACTTATCAGCATAAAAGCGAATCTGACGTTCTGTTCTGAAATGTCGATACAAAAGATGCAGAAATATCTCATAAACATCTTTCTTATGCTTCAAATCACGGGTGATGGTAACATTCTCGTAAGGTAATTCTGATACCAAAAGCTTTAAAACATTTACCATCGACTGTATCATCTCCACCTTATTGATATGTTGATGACGCACAATGTCGCCAATCATGTGGAAGATATCAAGTGCAGACTTCAGTTTGTCATCAGATAACTGATACACAACATCGGCCGCAATCTCCTCGTCCACAAAGATGATTTCGGCCTCAAAATCATCAGACATATCAGAAAAAGTAACGATATGCTTGGGTGATACGACCAGCAATTCGCTGGCCGAAAGCATTCTGTCGGATTTTTCCGTTTCAACCCCATGCTGAAGAATACCCATTCTGATACTTCCCCTATTCACCAACATCAGTTTAGTGAACAAGGTGCGCTCTAGAGCCATCTCTATAAAATCCTTTTCGCATAAATCGTCTATATGAATGTGTGAGGCATAAGCCCCATATATGCTTTCAAGATGGTGTCGAGCAGCAAACTCCTTTAAATTATATACTTGCTGCTTCATTAGACTCATATTTTTAGTTGGGCACAAATTTACTATTTTATTTTGAAAAGGACAATAGAAAAAGGGATAAAAAATGTGAAGAACTTGATATCCGAATGTTATCAACAATAGTTTTCTAACCAAATATCTGCTGAATATCAAAAAGTTAAGATAGTTATCCACACTTATCAACATCCTGTTGATAACTTTTATAAAGACATTTGTGGAAAAGTACAGAAAAGTTCAGAGCATAAAAAAGACACTAACTAAAAAGTTAGTGTCTCATGAAGTAGCGGGAGGGGGCCACGATCCCTCGACCTCCGGATTATGAATCCGACGCTCTAACCAGCTGAGCTATCCCGCCATCCTTACAAGTCATTTCTGATTTGCGGGTGCAAAGGTAATACATTTATTTGAATTGAACAAATTTTTTCGAAGAAATTTTCAAAAAAAAATGTTTTTTCTTATTTCACATCGCATTCATCACCTTTTTTCACCTATTATTAATATAAAAAAACGAAAAATGAAGAGATTCTTATTTTTTTGTGTTACCTTTGCACTCTGAAATAGTATGCACTTCATTCCAATTCATGGATAAAGGCACAGAACAACAATTATAAAAATGCTTAGAATTAAAAAATTAGACATATTCATCGCCAAGCAATTTGGCCTGCTCTTCCTGGGAACCTTCTTCATCTGCCAGTTTGTGCTGATGATGCAGTTCTTGTGGAGATACATTGATGACTTGATCGGCAAAGGACTCACGATTGACGTCATGGCACAGTTCTTCTGGTACATGGGACTCATGCTGGTTCCACAGGCTTTGCCATTGGCAATCCTCCTCGCCTCGCTCATGACTTTCGGAAACCTGGGCGAAAGTTCAGAGCTTACAGCCATCAAGGCTGCCGGCATTTCTTTGATGCAGGCGTTCCGGTCTCTCATCGTCATCACCTTCATCATCATGTTTGGCTCTTTCTATTTTCAGAACAACGTGGGGCCTGATTCCAACCAGAAACTTGCCCAACTGCTCATCTCCATGAAACAGAAGAGCCCGGAACTCGAAATTCCTGAAGGTATCTTCTATGATGGCATTCCTAACTGCAACCTCTATGTGCAGAAGAAAGACCTGAAGACAGGCAAACTCTACGGTATCATGATTTACCGTATGACCGACAGCTACGAAGATGCCGCCATCATCCTTGCCGACTCGGGTATGCTGCAAAGTACTGCAGAAAAAAAACACCTGGTGCTTAGTCTGTATAGCGGAGAATGGTTTGAGAATATGCAAAGCAGCGAATTGGGAAACAGTGCAGCTGTGCCTTATCGCCGAGAAACATTTGTATCCAAGAAAATCATTCTCGACTTTGACGGTGGCTTCAACTTGGCAGATGCTTCTTCTTTATCCAATAATGCAAAGGCAAAGAGTCTGTCCAAAATCAAACACGATGTAGACTCTATCAATCACACCTATGACTCCATCAGCAGAAGTTACCTGCAAGAATACAACGTCAGATACTACAATCTGGCACGACTTAACAACAAGGCTGATTCATTGAAGGCTATCAAGGAGGGTGACAAAGTCAACTTCGACACGATTTACAACAAACTGCCTAGCGACAGAAAGTTAATCGTAACCAACGATGCCTTGTCGACCGTACAGCAAGAGCTGTCGGATCTGGACTTCAAGTCGATGATGACCAGCGATGCCGACTATATTATCAGACAACACGATATCGAGGCAATCCGCAAGTTCACGCTCGCTCTCTCCTGCCTGATATTCTTCTTTATCGGTGCTCCATTAGGAGCCATCATCAGAAAGGGAGGATTGGGTATACCTGTCATCATCTCGGTATTGGTATTTATTGCCTTCTTCATCCTTGACAACACTGGATTCAGAATGGCACGAGGCGGAATGTGGGCAGTATGGTTCGGCATGGGACTTGCTCCTGCCGTTCTATCACCACTGGCAATCTTCGTGACTTACAAAGCCACCAACGATTCTGCCGTATTCAAGATAGAAGCATACCGCGATTTCTTCATGCATCTATTCGGCCTGCGAATGAAACGACACATCTTTGGTAAAGAAGTAATCATCGAAGACCCGGATTACCGGAAGGACGCAGAAGCTTTGGCACAAATCTCAAATGACATTACTATATATAATAAGGTGCAAAGACTGAGAAGACTGCCAAACTTCATCAACGTATTCTTCAAGTACCAGCCAGACCATGAGATAGAACGTATCAGTAACGAACTGGAGAAAATCATTGAAGACCTCAGCAACACGAAGGACAAATATCTTCTCCATTCCATAAACCAATACCCTATCCTGTCTACCAAGGCACATACCCGACCATTCGAAAAGAAATGGCTCAACATCACTGCAGCCATTCTCTTCCCAATCGGAACGGGACTGTATCTGAGAATGTGGCGTTTCAGAATGCGACTGTATCGCGACCTGAAGCTCATTCTTCAGACCAACGACAACATCATTAGAAGAATAAAAGAAATGTAACTATAAAAAAGTATCACAAACATGGGAGAATATAAGTTAAACAGCATCGAAGATGCAATCAAGGATTTCAAGGAAGGTAAATTTGTCATTGTTGTAGATGACGAAGATCGCGAAAACGAAGGCGACCTCATCATCGCTGCAGAAAAGATAGACGCAGAAAAGGTAAACTTCATGCTCAAAAATGCAAGAGGCGTACTTTGCGCACCTATCACCCTCAGTAGATGCGACGAACTCGACCTGCCTCATCAGGTTTCAGACAACACTTCCATGCTCGGTACTCCATTCACCGTAACCGTAGACAAGCTGGAGGGATGTACAACAGGAGTTTCTGCTCACGACCGCGCAGAGACCATCAAGGCGCTCGCTGATCCGGCATCAACCCCACAGACATTCGGCCGTCCTGGTCACATCAACCCACTCTATGCACAAGACAACGGTGTGTTGAGAAGAAGCGGACATACAGAAGCAGCCATTGACCTCTGCAGAATGGCAGGTCTCTACCCAGCAGGTGCACTCATGGAAATCATGAACGAAGATGGAACCATGGCACGACTTCCACAGTTGATGGAGATGGCAAAAGAATGGCACCTCAAGGTGATTTCCATTAAAGATATGATAGAATACCGCCTCAAGAAGGAATCACTCATCGAAGTGGGTGAAGAGGTGGATATGCCAACAGAATACGGCCACTTCCGCCTCATTCCTTTCCGTCAGGCTAGCAATGGACTCGAACACATGGCCCTTATCAAAGGCGAATGGAAGGAAGATGAACCTATCCTGGTTCGCGTTCATTCATCATGCGCTACCGGCGACATTCTGGGAAGCAAGCGATGCGATTGCGGACAGCAGCTGCACAAAGCTATGCAAGCCATCGAAAAAGCAGGCAAGGGTGTTGTTATCTATATGCAGCAGGAAGGACGAGGCATAGGACTCATGAACAAGATTGCCGCATATAAATTACAGGAAGAAGGATACGACACCGTAGACGCCAATACCCACCTTGGCTTCAAGCCAGACGAGCGCGACTACGGCTGCGGCGCACAGATGCTCCGCCACCTCGGCGTACACAAGATGAGATTGCTTACCAACAATCCCGTGAAACGTGTAGGACTGGAAGCATACGGCTTGGAAATTGTAGAAAACGTAGCTATCGAAGTAACACCAAACGAGTACAACGAACGTTATCTCAAGACCAAGAGAGACCGCATGGGGCACACTCTGCACCTCGGATAATGAAAATTATGTTATTATTTCGGTACAATACGTAAAATAATGCTCAATTTTCTTCCGAAAAAGAAATAATTTGCTTAATTTTGCACACGATAAACAAATAGTAAAAAAGAATTATGGCACAATTATCTGATCGTTTAAACAGATTGGCACCATCAGCAACACTGGCGATGTCACAGAAGAGTAGTGAAATGAAAGCTCAAGGTATTGATGTTATCAACATGAGCGTAGGTGAACCAGACTTCAACACTCCTGACAACATTAAACAGGCAGCAAAGAAAGCTATTGACGAGAATTTCTCCCGTTACTCACCAGTCCCTGGTTATCCAGACTTGCGAAAAGCGATTGTTGCCAAATTGAAAAACGAGAACGGCTTAGAATATACAACCAATGAGGTAATTGTAGGTACCGGCGGCAAGCAGTGTGTCTGCAACGCTGTCCTTGCTCTCGTTAATCCTGGCGACGAGGTTATCATCCCTGCTCCTTATTGGGTAAGCTACCCACAGATGGTAAAATTGGCAGGTGGTACACCTGTTATCGTAAACGCAGGATTCGACCAGGACTTCAAGATGACAGCGGAACAATTGGAAAATGCCATCACAGACAAGACCAAGATGCTCATCCTCTGCTCTCCAAGCAATCCTACTGGTAGCGTATATTCCAAGGAAGAATTGGCTGCATTGGCAGAAGTTCTCAGAAAGCACCCTGAGGTTTTCGTGTTGGCAGATGAAATCTACGAACACATTAATTATATAGGCAAGCACCACAGCATTGCTCAGGAACCAGGCATGAAGGAACAGGTCATCATTGCCAACGGTGTATCTAAAGCATACGCCATGACAGGATGGAGAATCGGTTTCCTGGCTGGTCCTGAATGGATCATCAAGGGCTGCAACAAGCTCCAGGGTCAATACACCAGTGGCACATGTTCTGTTAGCCAGAAGGCTGCAGAGGCTGCCTATACACTCGACCAGAGTGCAGTAGAAGAAATGCGCCAGGCATTTGAGCGCCGTCGCAATCTGATTGTAAAATTGGCAAAGGAAGTACCAGGACTCGAAGTCAACATGCCACAGGGAGCGTTCTATCTCTTCCCTAAGTGCAACAGCTATTTCGGCAAGAGCAACGGTACTCACACCATCAATAATTCTACAGACTTCGCCATGTATCTCTTGGAAGAGGCACATGTTGCTACTGTAGGCGGTGATGCATTTGGAGACCCAGACTGTTTCCGCATGAGTTATGCTACTAGCGATGAGAACATCGTTGAAGCAATCCGACGCATCAAGGAAGCTTTGGCTAAGCTCAAGTAAGAAGTGCAAAAAACGTCCAAATATTGGCAATTTTGTAAGAAAAAAGCGAGATATTGACAAAAAATGCGTCAATATCTCGTTAAAACTTCTTAATTAGGGTGATAGTTAACCAATAATTATTATCTTTGCCATTGGAATTTGAATAACCGACTGTGTTTCGTGACAACAACACATACAAGGTCTACAAAGCAACCAAGGAAACAAGAAAATATTAATAATTTATTAACTAATAATTTAAAAAAGTAAAATTATGGCAACTACAAAACAAGCAGCCCCAGCTAAGAAGTCTGAGGGCTTTCAGGGAGTAAGAGGCGCATTCTGGATCATCGTGGTTTGTGCTATCATCGCATTCACATTGTTCTTCACATGGTTCGGAAACGACATGCACTTCCAGGATCCAGGCATCCAGGATCACCCAGCAGACATTTGGGGTACAATTTACAAGGGTGGTGTTATCGTACCAGTTATCCACACTTTGTTGCTCACAGTGTTGGCTATGACAATCGAGCGTTGGTTGGCTCTTAAGACCGCTACAGGTACAGGTGCTCTTCCTAAGTTCGTTGCAAACATCAAGGCAGCTTTGAGCGCTAACGATTTCGCTAAGGCTGAGCAGCTCTGCAACAAGCAGCGCGGTACAGTAGCTAACGTTGTTTTGGCTTCTTTGAACGCTTACAAGTCTATGGAGTCTGGTGCTAACGCATCTTTGAAGAAGGCTCAGAAGGTAGCTAAGATCCAGCAGGCTCACGAGGAGGCAACTCAGTTGGAGATGCCAACTTTGACAATGAACTTGCCTATCATCGCTACAATCGTAACTCTCGGTACATTGACAGGTCTTCTCGGTACTGTAACCGGTATGATCAAGTCATTCCAGGCCATGGGTGAAGGTGGTGGCGCTGACTCAGCAGCACTTTCTGTAGGTATTTCTGAGGCGTTGATCAACACCGCATTCGGTATTTTGACATCTTGGTGTGCTGTAGTATCTTACAACACATTTACAAACAAGGTTGATAAGTTGACATACGCACTCGACGAGGTAGGTTACTCAATTGCTCAGACATACGAAGCTAACCACGCAGAAGAGGCTTAATTTTTGCTAACCCTTTAAAATTTTATCGCTATGGGTAAAGTAAAAATTAAGAAGAGTGACGTCTGGATCGATATGACTCCTATGTCAGACGTTATGACCCTGTTGCTTACCTTCTTCATGCTCACTTCTACATTCGTAAAGAATGAGCCTGTAAAGGTTAACACACCAGGATCTGTGTCTGAGATTAAGGTGCCAGAGAACGGCGTCTTGACTATCTTGGTAAGTCCTGAAAAGGACAAGGCTGGTAAACCAACCGGCGAGGGCCAAGTATTTATGAGTATTGATAATACCGATCAGTTGGGAGCAACACTGAGCACAATGACAGGCAACTTCGGCGTATCATTGACTCCTAAGCAGATTGAAACTTTCAAGAGCGAGGGTATGTTCGGTGTTTCTATGAGTGACATGAGCACTTACTTGTCTATGAACGCTGCAAAGCGTCCACAGTATCTCCAGACTAAGGGTATTCCTCTCGACAGTATCAAGGGTGGTATGAGCGAATTCCAGCAGTGGGTAGACGCTGCTCGTAACGTAAACGAGGACATCAAGATAGCCCTCAAGGCAGATGCTTCTACACCTTATAAAACAGTGAAGAGAGTGATGAACGAACTCCAGGACATGGATGAGAGTCATTACTATATGATTACACAGTTAAAACAACAGGGGGACGAATAAATGGCAAAGAAAGAAAGCAAACAAAAGAAAATGAATGTCCGCGTAGACTTTACGCCTATGGTGGATATGCTCATGCTTCTTATCACGTTCTTCATGCTGTGTACATCATTGAGCAAACCTCAGACAATGGAGCTGACTATGCCAAGTAATGATGACCAGCAACCAGAGGACAAGAGGAACGAGGCGAAAGCTTCTGAGACTATTACCCTCTATGTAACAGCTGACAACAAGATTTACTACGGTGCTGGTATCCCTCAATACAATGATCCTACATGGATCAAGGAAACAACATGGGGCAGCCAGGGAATCCGTAAGGTCTTGAGAGAGCACGCTACAGAGAATGGTACAAGACCAGTAGAAAGAATTTCGCTCGCTGTTAAGGAGTTGAACATGGATCGTCAGAAGAATCCTAAGCAGTATCCTGATAGCATCTATCAGAAGAAACTTAGTGATTTGAAGGCGGGTATTTTGAAGGATGGCAAGATTCCTACTCTTACCATCGTCATCAAGCCTACCGACAACGCTTCTTACAAGAATATGGTTGACGCTCTCGACGAAATGCAGATTTCAAACATTGGTACTTACGTCATCGATAAGATTAACGCAGACGACGAGAAACTTCTCAAGTCTAGAAACGTTAAGATGTAAGATGAGTAACAAACAATTTTAAACAAGAAAGAAATGGCAAAAATAGATCTTTACGATCCTAAATGGGTCGATATGGTTTTCGCCGGAAAGAACAAGGAGTATGGTGCATACCAGCTCCGTAAGGGTACTTCTGGTCGAAACATCAAGGCTCTTCTGATCTTGGTCATTGCTGCAGCTCTCGTGGGTGGATTCTTGGCTTGGAAAGTCATCGAACAGAAAAAGGCCGAAGAACAGCAGGCATATATGGAAGCTATGGAGTTGGCTAATCTCCAGAAGCAGGCTAAGAAGGAAGAAAAGAAGAAGGAGCAAGTGAAGCCAAAGATTGAACCAAAGAAGGAGATACCTGTGGCTCGCGAAACTCAGAAGTTTACTGCACCTGTCATCAAGAAGGATGAACTCGTAAAAGAGGAAAACCAGGTTAAGCAGATGGATAAACTGGACGATAAGGTAGCTGTAGGTTCTGAAGACAAGGAAGGTGTGAAGGACCGTACAGTGGAAGCTGTAAGAAGTGAGATTGCAGTAGCAGCCCCACCTCCACCACCAGCTCCAAAACCTGAGGTTGCAACTAAGGTCTTCGATGTTGTAGAGGAGATGCCTTCATTCCCTGGTGGAAATGCAGCTTTGATGTCTTACCTCAATAGCAATACAAAGTATCCTGTTGTAGCACAGGAAAATGGCGTACAGGGTCGTGTAATCATATCATTCGTGGTAGAGCGTGATGGTTCTATCTCTGATGTTAAGGTTGCACGCTCAGTTGACCCTTCACTCGACCGCGAGGCACAGCGTGTTGTTAAGAGCATGCCTAGATGGACTCCTGGTAAGCAGAATGGTCAGACTGTACGTGTTAAGTATACTGTACCAGTTGTATTTAGATTGCAGTAATAGAATGAAAAGAATATCTTATATTTATATAGGATTAACAGTACTATCAATGGCTTTCTTCTCGTCTTGCGGCGAGAAGAAAGCCAAAGATGGTAGAACTGACACTCCTACTTCAGGCACAATACAATTTGTGGCTGACGAAAGTTTGAGTCCTATCATTGAGGAAGAAAGGAGTCAATTTGAGTTTGAATTTCCAAAAGCCAAACTCAAAGCAAAATATACTGATGAAGTCACAGGACTTCAGATGATTAAAGATTTCAAAACAGCCCTATTATTCACAACAAGAAATTTGAAAGATAGTGAAATAGCATACTTGAAATCAAAAAGTAATGTTATTCCTTCTGTATTCCCTATCGGTTACGATGGTTTGGCATTCATTGTAAACAAGAACAATACGGATACTTGTATTACGGTAAATGAAATCAAGAACATCTTAACGGGAAAGGTTACAAAATGGAGTGATATTAGACCAGGCTCTAAAAGAGGTGATATCGAAGTCATTTTCGACAACACCCGATCAGCTACTACTAACTACGTGGTAGATTCTGTATTACATGGAGCTAAAATGGGAGCCAAAATCATGGCTGCCAAAACCAGTAAACAGGTGATTGACTTTGTTGATCAAAATCCTGGGTCTATTGGTGTGATTGGTTCTAATTGGTTAAATGATCGTAGAGATTCAACCAATACCACATTCAAAAAGAATATTCATGTCATGAGAGTATCCGTGAAAGATGAGGCAAAGCCTTCAAATAGCTGGCAACCTTATCAGGCATACTTGTTGGATGGAAGATATCCGTTCGTCAGAACTATATATGCTATTGTAGTAGACCCTCATAAGGCTTTGCCTTGGAGTTTTGCCAACTACATTTCCAACCCTAAAGGACAGCTTATTGTGTTCAAGTCGGGTTTACTGCCATACAGAGGTGACATCACTATAAGAACTGTTAACGTAAAACGGTAACAAGACAAGATAAAAAAAGCGAAGAAAATATACGATAAAATTAAAATAAAACTTACTAACTGGAGTCAAAGCATGTTTTGATAAAGGAAAGTATTTAAAAATAGAATTATGAAAGCAGTAAAATATTTAGTAGCAGGTTTGCTCGTCATGGGTTTGGCAGCTCCTGCAATGGCTCAGGATGTGAACTATAAGGATGCACTTAAGCCAATTGAGACTACATTGAAAGCAGGCAACGTTGATGCTAAAGAATTTGCTAAGGAAGTTAAGGCCTATCAGAAGACCTTCAAAAAAGATCCTAAGGCTCTTGTTGCATTAGGTAATGCCCTTGTTATCAACAAGCAGTATACTGAAGGCAATGCAGTAGCAGATGCTGTTATCGCTAAATTCAAGAATTATGGTGATGCATATATCTTGAAAGGTGATATCTTCGCTATGCAGGACAACGGTGGTGAGGCTGCTAGCTGGTACAAGCAGTGTATGATTATGGATCCAAAGAATCCTCAGGGTTATATCAGCTATGCTCGTGTATACCAGAAGATTGACCCAAATGGTAGCGCAGAAGCTTTGCAGAAATTGAAGACAATCAATCCTGACTATCCTGTAGAGGCAGAGACTGGTCATACATTCTATGCTAACGGTAACTATGAGAAGGCTTATGAGAATTTCTCAAAAGCAAAACATAGCACCATGGAAGAGTATATCTTCTATGAATACTGCTTCACTGCTTACATTTTGAACAAGAAGGATGAGGCACTTCAGTTGTGCAAAGAAGGTATGCAGAAATATCCAAAGGATACGGCATTCCAGATTTTGGCAATGCGTGCAGCTGTAGATACACAGAACTTCGAGGATGCATTGAATTATGCAACAGCTATCATCAACAACGCTGATGTAAAGAAGAACTCTAGCATCTATTCATACTACGGTTTGGCCCTTGCTGGCAACAAGCAGTATGATCAGGCTTTGGAGCAGTACAACAAGGCATTGGAAATGAATAAGGAAGACGTTAAGCCTTACCAGTACATTTCTGAAACATACAAGGCTATGGGCAACGAAGATAAGGCTATCGAGTTCGCTCAGACTTATATGGAGAAGAACCCTAACGCTGCTCCTTCTGACTTCGTTAAGATGGCTGAGATTTACAATGCTAAAGCTCAGAAGGGTGGCGCAGATAAGGCTGTATGGGTAGACAAGGCTATCGGTGTTTACAACATCTTCGCTGAAAAGTATCCACAGATTAAGGCATACGCTGACTTGCAGGCTGCTAACATCGCATTCCAGAATGAGTTGGACGACAAGGCTCTTGAGAACTATGAAAAGGTAATCAAGGAACTCGAAAGCAAGCAGTATGATGAGGATGAAAAGGGTTACTTGATGCAGGCATACAAGAATGCTGGTTACATCTACTGGGGTTCTAAGAATGACTTAGACACTGCTAGACCATACTTCGAGAAGTTGATTAAGCTCGATCCTAACAACTCTCTTGCAAAGAAGGCTTTGGGGCTTGAAGAGGAAGCAGCTCAGTAATATGAAATTTCTCAAGAGAATTCTTTAACAGAAATCTTGATTAGAAAAAATATAAGGCGGTGAAGTACTTAGCTTCATCGCCTTTTTACGTACATTAAACAGCAACATATAATTGTATATACCTCTATAAGAACGAGAAACAGCCGTTTTTCTACACAAAGCAAGGATAAAGGGTGAATCAAAGTCTATATAAAAGAAAAGAGCGATTCCAGAGGAACCGCTCTCAATGTTTTATGTAACTAAAAGTATCTATCCTTAAAAATTAAGGAAGACTAATTGCCTCATTAGGGCAAACATCTGCGCAAGTACCACACTCTGTGCAGAGGTCTGGGTTGATAGAATACTTCTCGCCCTCAGAGATTGCACCTGATGGGCACTCATCGATACATGTACCGCAAGCGATACAATCGTCACCAATTACGTATGCCATAATTCTTAATGTTTTATAATGTTAATAATATGTATTCGCATCAATAGTTTAATACCTAATTTTGATGGTGCAAAGATAATAATATTTTCCGGAATACCTACAAATAGGTATAAGTTTTTTAAGAGAAAACTTCAATTTATACATAATCGAAATAGAGAACAAAGCAATAAGTAGACTACTTATCCGTTAATAATAATATGAAAAGATTGATAATGACCATATTAGCAGTCATGACTATAAGCATAGTAATCATGGCACAAGAAAGGACTGTAGAAAACCGTCCTTATACTGATTTGCGCCCATTCCATTTTGGCGTTATGGTTGGAACCCACTTCCAAGATTTAGAATTTACGAATACAGGACTAACTTCTTATATAGATGCAGATGGTAATGAGAAGGAATCCAATGTTACGGTAGATCAAGACAGATGGGATGCGGGATTTACGGTAGGAGTTTTGGGAGAATTCCGCCTAAACAGCCACTTCCAGTTTCGTATTGCTCCGGCCATGTACTTCGGTACGAGACATCTCACATTCCATAATCTGATGGAAAAAGATGGTATAGGAAATCCCATAGAAGAAAAGCAGGAAATGAAAACGGCATATATTTCTTCAGCTTTTAACCTCATTTTTGGCGCACAAAGATTTAACAATCATCGACCTTACATCATGGCAGGATTGAATCCAATGATCAATCTTAGCGGAAACAACGATGATTACATCAAACTGAAGAAGTCTGAAATGTTCCTCGAAATTGGTGCCGGATGCGATTTCTACCTACCATTCTTTAAGCTCAGACCAGAACTTAAGTTCATGTATGGATTAACAGACTCATACGACAAGAATTATATCAATAAAGTGAAAGACAAAAGCATGTTGCCTTATACGAAGGCGGCAAAAAGTGCTCATAGCAAGATGATTGCATTGACTTTCTATTTTGAATAGAACGTAAGAAAAATAAAACAAAAGATAAACAAGAAGAGCTTGACTCCTACCCAAACGAGTCAAGCTCTTTTTATATATTTTCAAGAACAGATTACTCTACAATCTCCCACGAGAAGACACACCCATTTTTCATTCCTGCATCAGCACCCTGAAAATCAGCAGAGTAAGGACTACCATCCACAGGATTCTTGCCCACATAGCGTTGCGTTTTCAGAGAAAGAAGCATGCAGCGGTTATAAAGCATATCCTGCCATAAAAAATCCTCTGCCTTGGAAGAGTCGGAAGTCAGACGAACATCACCAGACAAACCAGCACCAGCAATATAAACATATCGTCCGTCAGCCGTCTTCAAAGCAATCTTTCCCTTACCTCTATCCTCCACAACAAACTTCACCTGATTTCTCATGTCCTTTCGGTTACCGGAACCATGCATCAATCCATGTCCGGTTGCATCCATCAGACTGGCATCAGCGAGATTAAAGAATCTTATGGTCTTGCCTATAGGCAGATTGTCTGTTCTGTCAGCCATCGGCTCCTCTACCTTGAAATCATCGAAATCAGCCACACCGCCATTCACATCCTTCTTATTGAAAGCATAAAGTGCCACACGTACCCCCTGGAAGGTCTTCAACTGATAAGGCGAAAGCATCTGCTCGCCGATATTCTCCCAGGTCTTGCCATCCAGAGAATAGGAATATTGCAACTGGCTCTTGTCATAATCACCCCAAAGGCGCAACCAAACTACCTTGCTTTTAGCCAACGGTTTCAACACTTCCTTGTTGGTATTCTGGTCATAACATCTCAAGTTCAACCCCTTATCCGTCTTGACAACGCCCAATGAAGCGTATGGCGTATTGATGGCACCCAAACCAGCCTCATCACCTACCTTCAAGCGGGATGCATCTAATTTAACAGAAGTATAAGAAACAGGTCCGATGGCACGCTGCGTCAATGTATTCTTTGCCCAAAGCAGTTGCTTGGCAGGCATGGAATGCAAACGGAGCCATCCCTTTCGCTCCTTATTCAGCGACCACATCTTGTCGTTCGGATTATGATTCCACTGCCAAACCGGCTTGAAAGTCTTGCCAGAGAAATCATCACATCTTTCGTATGGTGCCTGAGGTGCTTTTACCGCATCATTCGGTTTGAACCAGGTACGAGGCGAACGTCCCAGGTTCTTCTCCAATCCGAAATAAGGCCAGCCGTCAACCCAAGTGATAGGCGACAGGCATACGGTTCTGCCCACGGCATTGAAGTCTTGCATCGAAACGCCCCACCATTTCCCGTCAGGAGCCTGCACGATGCCACCCTGGTGAATCGTAGCACAGCCCAGATTCAAGCCATTTGGTTGGTTGTTTTGGAATTTGAAGCCATCTTCCGGCAAAGGACGACCGATGCCCATGTTACCTACGCTCCATCCCGCAGCATAACCATACGATTCTCTCTCGCTGATTACGCAGGTTTCGTAAGGTCCCCAGATACTCTTGCTTCGGGCACACTGCATACGACCCATCGGCGAATAATCAGCAGAGAGGATGTAGTACATACCATTGATTTTATAAACATGATGTCCCTCACCCATCGCATTGCCTTCCGGAATCACCACCTTGCTGCTGCCCTCTACCGGACCACTCAAATCGGGCTTCAACTCCGTAACGGTCACGTTGCCATACTTGTGCACGGCATAAATCTTGCCATCCTCATCGAAGAGCACAGAGAGGTCGTAGATATCACCATTAACTTTATGATGCGTCCAAGGTCCCTTGGCACTGTCCGAAATATACACCTGCAAACCATGTCCGTTGATGTTAGAGAAGATATAGAACTTGCCGTTATGATATCGGATGGCAGGCGCCCAGATACCCTGTCCGTAAGCCTCCTTGCCGTTTCTGAGATTGAAATCATCAGAATCATCGAATCGGTCGAAACAGTAGGAAGAAAATTCCCAATTCACAAGATCCTTGGAATGGAGAACCACCAGTCCCGGAACACTGTGCATCGTGGTACCCGCCAGATAGTAATCCTCCCCTACTCTGATAATATCAGGGTCAGAAAACTCATCATAAAACAAAGGGTTTGTAAAGGTACCATTACCATTATCAGCCGACCAAGACTTCCCTTTCAAAGTCTGTGTCAGAACATTCTTAGCTGCAGATTTTTTCTGCGCCGCAGCTCCCAAAGAACCGCTCAAAAAAGCGATGCAACAGGTTGCAAATAATAATTTCTTCATTCTCATTTATAGGTCTAAAAGATTATTATAAAAAATATTGCCACAAAAGTACGAATAATTATCCAACCAGAGGTGGACAAAATGATACTTTTATGGCAACAAATGTGATTTTAGGACATTATTTAATCAGATAAGCCTTTCCTGGTTCTGTTTCCAAGTCATATTCATATACGTCAGGAATAGGGACCTTCACTCCCTCTGCTATCCGATGCTGTTCCATTACAGGCTTCACTTCTGCAGATGCAAAAAGGATATTTGGACATTTTCCTTCTGCCTTCTTCAGTTTTTTCGCCTTCAGCGGTACGTATGAGCGAAGACGCAGGATGCCTCCAATGGTGGAGCGAATCTTCGCCTGCTTCAGTTTTCCATTCTTCCATTCCATGTCTACCACAAAACCGCCACGGGCACGAAGTCCTTTTACGCATCCCTCTTTCCAGGCATCAGGCAAGGCAGGCAAGAGATGCACGGCTCCATCATGGCTCTGCAGGAGCATCTCTGCGATGCCGGCTGTTACTCCGAAGTTACCATCAATCTGGAATGGTGGATGGGCATCGAAGAGATTCGGATAGGTTCTGCCATCAGGATACTCCTTTGCCTGCGCATCAGATGGCAACAGGCGAAGCATATTGCTGATGATTCTGAAAGCATGATTGCCATCTAGCATGCGTGCCCAGAAGTTCGTCTTCCAACCTAGACTCCAGCCCGTAGCCTGGTCGCCACGATGCTTCAGAGTGGTGGCTGCGGCATGGAACAGTTCCGGATGAGAAAAAGGTGAAATCTGATTGGATGGATACAATCCATAGAGATGCGAAATATGGCGATGCTCATTCTTCGGATCATCCGCATCCACAAGCCACTCCTGCAACTGTCCGTACTTTCCTAACTGCATTGGCGGAATCTGAGAAATCAGCTGCTGCATCGCCTTGCGTTCAGCCTCATCAACACCCAATATTTCAGAAGCCTTCACGGCACTGGTCAGGGCATCGAAGGCTATCTGGTTATCCATCGTGCAACCTGCCGTTACGGCAGTTCTCTTACCCATAGGTCCCTGTTCCGGACTCACCGACGGCACAGTTACCTTCCATTCGGTGCCCGGCAACTTCTGCATATAGTCGAGATAGAACTCAGCGGCACCTTTTATTACCGGATACCACTGCTTGAGGAAAGCCTTGTCGCCCGTATAGAGATAATGCTGCCAGAGATGGGTGGTGAGCCAGGCTCCACCATTCGGGAACATGCCCCACTGCGCACCATCCACCGGACCCGCTATGCGCCAGATATCGGTGTTATGATGTGCCATCCAGCCACGGCAACCATACATTTCCCTAGCCGTCTGTGCTCCCGTTACACTCAAATCCTTAATCAGCGAATAAAGAGGCTCCGTGGTGTTACTGAGATTCGTTACCTCGGCAGGCCAGTAGTTCATCTCCGTATTGATGTTGATGGTATATTTACTGTCCCAAGGCGCATTTTTGCTGTTGTTCCAAACACCCTGCAGGTTTGCCGCCTGTCCACCTGGCTGTGAAGAGGAGATGAGCAGATAGCGACCGTAATTATACATCAGCGCTACCATCGCCATATCCTTGCTGCCTGCAAATTTCTCCAGGCGCTGATTGGTAGGCAACGAAGCATTGGCATCGGTTGGCAGAACCAGGGAAGAAGTAGCGAACTGCTTCTGGTAAGCCTCCACATGGCGTTTCTCCAACTGTGCATAGCTCATCAGTTTCACCTTATTTATATAGTCAGCATTGCGCTGGGCTGCATTGCCCGACACATCGTGATAGTTCACAAAATTGGTGGCAGCACTCACGATGATGGTTGCCTCGGTACCATCCGCCCTTACATCTGCCACACATTCGGCAGCGAGAGCTGCCTTGATGCCTTCCTGATCTTGTCCCTTCACCTTCAGCATAACCCCTGAAGACGTTTTCTGAGTCTGATGTTCAAAAGGCGAATCCAGGGTAACATCGATATTCAAAGCCCCCTTTCTGCTCGCCTTGATGTGGCAAACGATAACGCCATCAGCCAGCGAAGCAAAGGTGGTGCGGGTATATCTTACGCCATCCATCACGAAAGAAGTCGTGGCAATCGCCTTCTTCAAATCCAGGTTGCGCACAAACTGCTCAGCCTTTCCCTGATTCTTCATGCTGATATGCAGATTTGCCATCGGCAGGAAGCGCATGCCATGAGGACCTGGGATGAAAGTCTGGTTGATGAGAGCCGCTGCCTCCTCTTCCCTGCCATTGAAGATGAGTTCCCTCACCTTTGGCAGATTCTCCAGGGATTTCCTGCTATTGTTGTTATGGGGACCGCCACTCCAGAAAGTCTCCTCATTCAACTGGATATTCTCATCCGTGGTTCCGCCATACACCATACCTCCCAGATGTGAGTTTCCGATAGGCAGAGCCTCCAGCCACTGCTGGGCTGGGGCGTTATACCAAAGTCGAGTACTATTATCTGTGCAACTTGTCTTAGCCATCATCTCTATCGGAAACAATAGTCCCAAGACCCAAGCCCCCAAAATCATCTTATTTCTGTTCATAAAATCAGCATTGATTAGTTATTAAAAACGGCACAAAGATAAGGAAACTTTTTGATTTTCCTTCACTTTGTGCCGTTAAAATTTAAAAAAGCTCAAACTTTAAACCTATTTTCTTTTAGAATACTCAAAAGAATCAACATCTATATATCCGCCAGCAGCCTTTGTGGCATAGTTATAGATGGCAATACGGGTGCCCATGAAGAAGCGGCGATAATCATACTGCATCTTGAAATCCTTGATGGCAGGAATCCAGGTCTTGCCGTCTATACTATATAATAAGGTGGCGAGATCCTGATGAAGACGGAAATCGCAGCTCATCTTCAGATAGATGATGCTTGATTTCGTTGCCTTATCCTGCTTCAGATTCAAAGGCTGGCGATACACCTCCTCACGCTTCACATCGGTCACAGCCTTTTCCTTTTCAGTCAAAGCTACACTCTCCTTGGTACCTACCACAAAGAGTTTCTTGCCTTCCCTTACGATAGAAAGCAGGGCTGCATCACCCTGGAAGGCTGACAGACCAGCCACATCGCCATCCTTCATCTTGCTTACATCCATCTTGATGATTCCCTCGCAAGCAGGTCCCTCGGTACGGGTACTGATGGTATTAGGAGCCAGGAAGATATTAGGAACGATACGGGATGTCTTCAGGCGGAGCCAGCCCTTGCGCTCTTTGAGCGACCAGGCATTATCCACAGGATTGTGGTTCCACTGCCACTGCAGTTCCAGTTTATCCTTCGAGAAATCGTCGCTATACACGAGTCCCTTGCCATCGTAGCCCAGCACAGGCTTCTGCATCTCGGCAGGAATATTGCCCTTCTCATCGGTCAGCATAGGCCATCCGTCCTTCCAGGTACATGGCTCCAGCGTGAGCACTCTGCCCACACCACCACGGTCTTGGAATACGATGCCATACCAGTTGCCATCCTTATCATCTACAATCGTACCTTGTCCCACGCCGTTGAATCCGGCAAACTCCGTTTCCAGAATCACCTTCTTTTCGTAAGGACCCGTTATCTTATCAGCACGATAACAAACCTCACGACGAGGATGTCCCTGTGGCCACGAAATCATCAGGAGATAATACTTGCCGTTGTGCTTGATCATGCGGGAGCCTTCGAGCAAACCCGTTTCATCAGCATCACGCTCAAAGAGTTTACGATGGCTGCCAGGCACTACATTAGTTAAGTCTGCATTCAGCTGCACCATCTCTCCTGTACCATAAACCACATACGCCTTGTCATCATCATCAAAGAAGAGAGCGGCATCATGGAAATGCTGCAAACGGCTGTGGATAGTCCATTTTCCCTCAATATCATCGGCTGTACAGATATAAGTCTCTCCACCAGGATTATCATTCGGAGCAAAGAGCGCATAGAACTTGCCACGATGATACTGCAGCGAAGTGGCCCACTGACCACGACCATACACCGTACCCTCCTTCATGTCATACTTAGGCGAATCGGTAAGTTTAGGGAAGATATAGTTCACGGTTTCCCAGTTCACCAGATCCTTCGATTTCATGATAGGCGCACCCGGCATCAGATGCATGGTGGTGCTTACCATATAGAAGCTGTCACCCACACGGATTACATCCACATCAGGCACATCAGCCCAAACCACAGGATTGGCGAAATTCTTCTCAAACTTCCACCAGTCGAAATTGAAGAGTTTGCTTCCCTTCAATCCCTTGAACACGAAGTATATATCATGCTTTCCTGTCACTTTCTTTAGCATTTGTGCCGAGAAAGTCTTCCACTTTTCCCAGCCACCCGTCTTGGTAACATCAAGTTTTGCCACCAGTTCGCCATCTTCCTTATCGAGATGAACCTCCAATGAACCGCCGAGCGAAGAGCACGCTGCAGAGATGGCAAATGCATCCGGACTTTCATTTCCGAAATCCACCTCGCGCACCTTGATATAATCGCCTGTATGAATTTCAGAGATATAAACACCCGTATCGTCGGTCTGCTCCGACTTCACTCCCTTAGAGAAAGCGATGGTTTCTGCTTCCTGGCGCTTGTAAGGATTGAGGGTTGCGATAGGAGCCACTCCTTCCTGAGTATGGTGGATAATTGGGAATGTGCCGTCGGCATTGTATTTGAATTCTTCCACAGCCACGCTGCGTCCGAATCCGCCACCCAGTTTACCCGTATGATAGAAGAAATAAGACTTGCCCTTGAAGTCGGTCACACCGCAATGGTTAGTAAAGGAACCCGTATCTTCCAATGGCATGATTTCGCCCATATACTTCCATGGTCCGAAAGGCTTCTTGCTCATGGAATAAGCAATATGCTCAGGCACTCCACCTGCAGCATAAAGCATATAATAGTTCTTGCCACGCTTCATGAACCAAGGTCCCTCTGTGTAGCAATCCTTATATTTTCGGGTAGAATCACGCTTCTCCACGTCAGGCGAACCGAATCCCTCCTCAGTCATCACGATTCTGCCCACTTCACGCTTTTCATCAACAGCTGACTTAGCATCTATACCACCCTTGAAGCTGATCATATCTTCATTCAGTTTGGCATAGTAAAGATGCGGATTACCCCAATAGAGATAAGCCTGACCATCCTCATCCATCCAAACCGTTGGGTCGATATTGTCCCAACTTCCATTATCGAAAAGCGGTTTGCCCAGCGCATCCTTGAACGGACCGGTAGGAGAATCTGCCACAGCTACGCCGATAGCCATTCCGCCCGTCAGTTTAGAGTGCGCACAGATATACCAGTAATACTTACCATTACGTTCGATGGTCTGTGCTGCCCAGGCACGGTCGTCTGCCCAGGAAAAAGAACTGAGGTCGAGCGGAGAACCATGGTCTGTCCAATTCACCATATCCTTGGTGGAATACACACGCCATTCGTTCATCCAGAAGAAGTCAGCCTTATCTTCATCATGACCGGTATATACATAGAGACGGTCTCCGACAACCAGAGGTGCTGGGTCGGAAGTTAACTGTGTTTGCACGATTGGGTTCTGTGCATAGGTAGCCCCCTGCATGGCAAGCAGCCATGCGCTTATCAGTAACGGCTTTTTGCTAGTCCAAATTTTCTTTGTATTCATCATTATGATTGTTTATTCGTTTAACGCTGCAAAATTACGAAAAAACAATCATAATGACTTTATCGAATGTTTCAAAAACTTTATTAAGTTTATCTTACTCCCCAAACTTCCACCAATCCAGGAAGAAGAGGTTCTGCTTCTGGATGTCGCCTCCCTTAAAGACGAAGTAGAGATCATGAACACCCTTTACCTTCTTCACCTGAGTAGAGAAGGTTTTGTATTCATCCTTGGTGTTCTTGATATCCACCTTGCCGATGCACTGGCCGTTAACCCCATCAAGACGGATTTCGATGCAGCCGCCAAACATGTGGCAAGAGGCAGAAACCTCAAACTTACTTGCACCCTTCTTGAAGTCAACACCCTTCACGAGGATATACTCATCCTCATCAATATTCGTAACCACCTGGTTCCATCTGTCCTTCTGCGCCCATTCGTTCTTAGGCTGCGTCTTCAATCCATAGCCCCAAGCCATCGTCTCAGCCTCAACCTTTCGATAAGGGTTGAACCATTCTATCTGCTCCAACTTGCAGTCCTGGAAGTATGGCAACTCCTGGATGGTTCCGTCAGGATTGTAAGTCATTTCGGCCGCAGAAACAGAACGCTGCTCGGCATGACGCCCCGTCTTCAAACGGAAGATGTCATAATTCAAGCCGAAGCAATAGCTCTTGCCCTTATAGTCGATGATGCCCGGATGATTGCCACGAGTACGAGGCGTATGGTTCATGATATGTCCCTTATATTCCCACGGTCCGAGCGGATTCTTGCTCATCGCATAACCGATGCCCTCAGGACAGCAAGTAGAAGCATAAGCAAGATAATAATTGCCATTGCGCTTCCAGAGCCAAGGACCTTCCTGATAATCCTGAATCTTCGGGAAGTGCATGATGGAATCGGAATAAGAAATCATGTCCTCGTTCAGTTTCACTGCCTTCAACTCCGGGTTGCCCCAATACATGTAAGCCTGGTTATCATCATCAATCCATACGGTAGGGTCGATGTCGAACCAGTCGCCCTCCCATGCCAGAGGCTTTCCGATAGGATCCTTGAAAGGTCCGAATGGACTATCTGCTACCAGCACTCCGATGCCATGACCGTGGATAGGGCAATACATATACCATTTGCCATTGCGCTCGATGACCTGCTCTGCCCAGGCACCATTCTCGCCCTTGAACCACTTGAAGTCTTTCAATGAAGCCACGGCACCGCGGTCTTGCCAGTTTACCATATCCGTTGAGGTATAGAGCAGCCAGTCTTTCATCAGGAAGCCCTCAGCCCCATCCTCATCGTGGGTGGTATAGAGATAAACCGTATCGTTGTGCACATAAGGTGCAGGATCGGCCGTGTACTTGGTCTGGATGATTGGCAAGTTGATGTTCTGTGCTGTTGCTGCAGTTCCCATGCCAGCCAAAAGCAGGGATAAAATCATTCTGTATCTGGTCATTTTATGATTTAAATTAATTATTAGTATATTAAAATTGTTATTTGTGGTTGCAAAGGTAAGCCAAAAAACTGAATTCTACTTTTTCACATGTTTCAAATAGTTTATATGATGTAACACTTGTATCTGTAGCTTTACTGTCTTTCTGTCATATTCCACACTCTTGCTTGCCAGCATAGGCTGATAGCCTGCACTGCTATCAGCATCCAACAAGAAAAAAATGAGGATGTGTCATGGACTTATGACACACCCTCATTTTTTAGCAGGAATATTTTACCCAATCCAATACGATAGTCTTATCTTCATCAATCATAAAGTTCATACCAATCTTTTCCACGGTTTTGCCTTTTAGGGCAAAAGCATCAGCATAATGCTTATTGTTAATTTGGTCAAGAGCCTCTTGTGCCGACTTATTAAATTTCAGTTCTATCACATAGATGGTATCCTTTGTTTCCATCGTAATGTCTGTTCTTATACCGAGACTTAAAATCTCTTTTATGAAATATAGGAGTAGAAAAAGAATACTGAAAAAAGAAAGTCGCTGATTATTAGCCCAATACATGATTTTTAACAGTTTTTTCTTTTTCAGACCTTTTTTTTATGCCATTACTTTATATAATATTTACTATCAAATCGAGTGCCCTCTTTTTCTATCTCCTTCCCAACCATAGAATAGAGCATCTTTCGAATCTCTTTCATATCTATATCAGGAATGCGCTCTGCTATATCAGATATTTTACTCAAAGGATGCACACGGAGATCTTCCATAATTAGTGCCTTAAGAACATGTGGTTCTATAGTCTTCAAACTAGTAACAATGTTAGATTTTGCATTTTTCAGCAAAGTTGTATTGATTTGGAAAAATGATCCTTTCTTGACGCCACCTTTCGTTATCAGATTGCTTTTGTCTAAGTTATCGATATAGCTTCTCAATCGTTCTTCTGCAGATAGCTGGAGGATTTTAGATAAATCAGTTGCGGCAATGCGTTTCTCTCTGGCTATGATGCCGAAAGCTATCTTGTTCTTTTGGGAAAGCTGATAATTATGGTCAACATAATCCATCAAGCGAACAACTTCTTTATCCGTACTGTTCGCCAATTTCCATATCATCGAGCTGCTTGATATGCTGCTTCACTCTATCAGATTGGCGTATATCATTAGCGAATTTTGAGAGATTCGTCTTATTCTCATCTTCCAACTCAAACTGTGTTGGTACAAGTTCCCATTGGAAAGCTCCTTTCTCTTCTCCAACACGTTGGATATCCTCACTACGAACCGGCTCACATTTGTCAGCGACACGGATATACATCTTGCCATCAGAAGTGGTGGCATATGAATGGAGTGAAGGGAATACTGTGATGGCAAAGTACTGGCTGCCAGTTTCGTCTGCACATACGTCGCCTACTGCAAGACCAACATTGAAACAAAGTCCACGCAATCTTGTAACGGCACTATTTGCCTCTTCTTGCGATATAACTTGATTGGGAGCAGGCTTCTTGGTCTTGTCTTCTACGCCAATCATAATTTGTCCACCTTGTGCATTGGCTAAAGCCACACAAGTAGTGGAGAGCTCCTTGAATCCTTTCTCTCCTGTTCGAATCTTTTGCAGACTCTTGTATTCTATCTTTTGTTGCTCTGTATTCATGTTTACTTGTTAATCTTTAAACAGATACAAAGATAATATTTTTCTTTGAGAATAGGGAATATATTCAGGAGGAAAATGTATTTTCTTTGTGATTTTTTTAGTTTAGGGCGAAAACCTCTATGTATGGGGCTAAACTAAATGAAAGTATGTGAAATGAAGCCTTACTTTTGGCAATCACTATAGATAGGCATCGACCACATACGTGAAAAAAGTTATACGTGTGCGAAAAGAAGGATTAATTGCACTGAGCAGAGTGCAATTTCGTATTTAATTTGTATATTTGCACTCATTAAGAACAATATGGATGCTCTATTGATAGATAATCCTTTATAATAGAAAAGATGACCCCGCGTTTTGCGAGGTCATCTTTTTTTATTTACTCAGTTCCTTGATGATTTTCTCCAGATTGTCAAGCTGGCGAGCATCCACTTTCACATCTACCAGATTTCCTTCCTTATCGAAAAGGCGATAGGATGGGAAGGAGTGAATGTAGAGATAGTTCTCGATGGCACTCTGCTGAGCAGCTGGCAAGTTATAGTGGGCGATATTGTCGCCAACCAGACCATTCAGTCTGATGAGATTTTTCCATGACTCTTCAGGACTGTTGTTTGCCATGTATAGATATACCACATCGTATGGCGCCAGGCGTTCGAACTCTTCCTTCGAATGGGCTAGAGCCATCTTGCAAGGGGCACACCAGGTTCCCCAGACATCCAGCAATACAAGCTTTCCCTTATAAGGCTCCAATATATGGCGAAGAAGCTTCTCCCCATCGTTCATACCCTGAGGAGCTGTCTTGAGACTGGCAGTAATGTCCCTGTTCTGCAAAGACAGGTACTTATGGTGTTCTGCCAATACTTTCTCCCTGAGAACTTCAGAACTGATACAATGTTCTGCCAGGTCAAGACCATAACTATTGAGTGGCATGGCTAGTCTTTCCAACATCTGAAGAAGGGCTTTAGAGATGATGACATCTTTCTGCTGCTGGTTGCATCCCATGCTATCAGCTATATGCTGGGCATAATATACATCGATGAGAGGAGTCTCATCCTTAAGCATCTTGGCAATATCTTCTCTTCCAATGATAGCCGTAGCACGCTTGGCAAGGGCTGAGTTGGAAAAAGCATTTTCTATTTTCTCCTGCTCCTTGGCATCTGTCGTCTGAAATTGCTTGATAGTCATGGCATCCAGATTCTTAGCCCATTGTTCCACCGTAGCAATTTCTGAATCGGTTATCGCAATATCCCCCTGAGCCTTGTGCTTTATCAACAGTTCCGGATAATAATTGGTGAACAAGAATCCATAGGTCTTCCCCATGGGTGTACTGTACTTTAACCTTGCTTCCTGGTCGATGAGATCTTTAGTCAGCATATTATAGTCACGAAACTGAGTATAAGGCTGCGGAATCTCCTTCCATATTTTTTTCACTTGGCTCACATATTCCTGAGGGAAAACATTGTCTTTTACTCTATATGCTCCTTGCAAGATAGCCGTAGCATAAATGCAGAGAAGGTGTTGAGCCGCATACTCCTGATAACATCTGGAAATAGA
This sequence comes from Prevotella sp. Sow4_E9_plate, assembly GCF_052116205.1. NCBI lineage: Bacteria > Pseudomonadati > Bacteroidota > Bacteroidia > Bacteroidales > Prevotellaceae > Prevotella > Prevotella sp. Sow4_E9_plate. The sequence continues at coordinate 211,490 of NZ_JBQKLN010000002.1, forward strand.
TGCCGATTTTTCTATCTGTTTCCGTAAGTTCCCTTCAGCCTCCTTATATCTGGATTCAAGAATCTGCATCATCTCCTGGGCTGGAACCTTATTCTCATTACCTGCATAGTCTGCGTTAATCATTGGGATAGGATGCGCCAGCAGTTCGTTTTGCAAGCGGCAGTTCTTACCCATGAAGATGGAATGTCCAGACTTGAAGTCATAGAGCAGATAATAGGTCTCACCTGGCTCCAACACCGTGTTGATATAAGTATGTTTCCAGTCCATGAAAACCTCGGTAGAGTTGATGAGGGGTACTTTGATCTCAAATCTGCCAAGTGAATCGAGCTTGCTACAATTGCTCACTTCCTTGAATGTGGAAAAGAGATCATAATACTGCACACTATACTCCTGCCCTCTATCCCAAAATTCCTTAGGCATATTTCTGAGCCATCCCACAACAATAGCCGTATCGGGCTTGTTATGAGTATCCTTCAGACTTGTGGTTTCATCTTTCTGCGGATAATCCGGAAGGGTGGAAGTGGTAATGAGCGAATATTCGGCTTTCTTGCCGTTGATGCTCATCGTGCGCTTACCATGTTGAGGTTTGTCGATGTTGACAGCCAGGTCGCTCTTGCCATCGGTAAGGATGAAAGAGTACTTGTCGCCCTTCTGATTCTTCTGCTTGTATTGCCAGTAACGGCAGTCGTAGATGGCGAAATCATCGTAGAATCCTATCTCCCAATCGCCGGTCGCATCGTTTCGCCAAAGCGAGGAGAAGAGCTGTTTGATGCGGGTATCGATATTCTCGATGTCAAATATCTTGAAGTTCTGTTTGCCGTCACCTTCCAGGAAGTCAAACTTTCGGGTCTTCTTGGGGAGCGGTGCGAAATGGAAGACCACATCCTCCTTGCCAGAGCTAGGTATATTGTGTTCTTCGTCAAGTTTCAGTCCATCACAGCTCTTGACGAGATATTTCTTGCCATCAGCAAGAAGATAGGTTTCCTTCACAAACTTTACCCAATAGTGTGGGCGAAAAGTGATGTGCATGAACACTCTTGTTTCATCATCTGCGAATTCCACACGATAGATGTTGAGTTGAGATTGGAAAGGATCATAAAATAGCTGGTTCGATTCAGCTATCGGCTGTTCCCAGACAATAGTTTTCTTGCCATTCCCTGCCCAGCAAGTGCAGAGCCAGATGGCTGCAATAAGTACACAAAGGATTCTTTTCATAATTCGATTATTTTATTGGATTGATACTATTGAAAGCAGTATATATTAATTAGTATAACGTTACTTAAGTGAGCCCACTTGAAAAAGTCATTTTTACGAAAATGTGCTATTGATTATCAATAAGTTACAAAGGCGAAAAATATGATTCGGGACTTTTTCGAGTGGGCTCTTAAGTTAAGTTTCGCAAGTAAGCCCCACACGCCCTGAAAGGGCAGAAGCTCCTAGCCCAGGGCCTTCAGCCCGTACTTGAACCACATGCGAAACTTCAGTAAAGAGCCCACTTTAAAAAGTAAGGCCTGTTTAAAATGTTTATATTTCACGAAAATAATCTCTGCTTTATGCTGTTATCTGGAATATTTTTCGTATCTTTACACCATCAATTAAAAGAATGACTATGTTTAAAAAGACAGATCCGAATCCTCAGTTAGATATATTCACGGCTCCCTCAATGCAGTTAGGAAGTCGTGCTTCAAAGAAGTATTCTGACCCCAACGCATGGCATAACCAGTTCTATAGCCTCGTGACAACCAAGATTGATGAGGAGATATTCAAGCCTTTGTTCCCTGAAGGCAAGAAGAGCGGCCGCCCAAATGCTTCCATCCGCATACTCGTGGCTATGTCTGTCTTGAAGGAGGGATTCGGTTGCAGCGACGAGGATCTGTTTGAGAAGTGCGAGTTTGACCTTCTTACCAGAAAGGCTCTCGGCATGGAACTTCTGACTGATGTAACCCCATCAATAGATACCTATTATCTGTTTCGCCGCCGCATCTGCGAATATCAGGAAAGAACTGGCATTGACCTGATGCAGCTCTGCTTCGAGCAGCTTGCTGGCAAGCATGTACACCTTCTCAAGATATCAGGCAAATGCGTCCGTATGGACAGTAAGCTTATCGGTAGCAATATCGCTCGCCAGTCTCGCTATGAACTGATACATACAACTCTGGTCAAGTTCCTCAAGACATGCACGCTTACCCATCTCTCCCCAGAGCAGGAAGAACGGGCAAAGGAATACTTGAAAGAGGATTCCTCCAAGACAGTTTACCGCTCTGACTCTGATACGCTTCAGAGCAATCTTGCCAGAATTGGTAATTTCATCATGGAGATGCTG